>JAEZBU010000084.1 GCA_023426855.1 Pseudomonadota bacterium
GCAGGATCAAGAGCCGCCGCAACGAGCGTCGTTGATGTTTTCTTCACTACGTTTTTGGAAGCCTGAAGTGCCGGCAGAATTGCCGATCCTGCAAAATGAAAAACGATAGAAAGCCTGAAAACGCCAATCCACCCTGTGTTGCATGGGAAAAGATAGGTCGAAAGTCGCCCGCGTCAAGATCGCGCCACCGGCCAAACGCTGCGCCTGCTGGAGCTCAAGAAAATCAGGTTCCCGGCACACCTGTTAGTCTTAACCCCATCCTAGGAAACAGCCGATACGCTGCTTCAAAGCGGTTGTCTGTCGTTTGGGAGGGCGACTGAGCGCCGCAAAGGTGCCCCAAACCGCTGTTTTTTTGGGTGTATGCCAATCAATGCCCCCCTGAAAGCAGCCCCGAGACCTGCCACGGCTCCGGGAAATCCATCCCGAGCGGTTGCCCGAAGTCGAGTTATGCGTATGCGGCCCAGTACTTCAGATCGCCGGCGAGCCAGCCTCGCCGCTTCGCTTGTTGCAACAGCCATGCTGTTGTCGCTCCTGATGGCCCAGTTCGCCAATGCGGCGCCCGCTCGCCGGGCATCCATGGTCATCGACGGCAACACCGGTCAGGTCCTGCACAGTTCCAGCGGCGACGCGATACGCCATCCAGCCTCGCTGACCAAAATCATGACGCTTTACATGCTGTTCGGAGAGATCGAGCGCGGGCGTCTCAACATGTCCTCGCCGATCAAGATCTCTCCGAGAGCCGCAGCAGCCCAGCCCTCGAAGATCGGTCTCGATCCTGGTGACGAGATTACAGTCCGCGACGCCATCCGCGCACTGGTGGTGAAATCGGCCAACGACATCGCGATTGCCGTCGCAGAGCAGATCAGCGGCAGCGAATGGGCCTTCGCACAGCTCATGACCGAGCGCGCACGTGCGATCGGCATGTCGAGCACCACGTTCCGCAACGCCTCGGGCCTTCCCGACCGCGGCCAAGTCACGACGGCACGCGATATGCTGACGCTGGCGCTGCGCCTGCAGGACGATTTCCCCGACTTCTATCCGATGTTCGCGACCCGCTCGTTCACCTATCGCGGCAAGTCCTACCGCTCGCACAATTCGCTGATGGGCAAGTTTCCGGGCATGGACGGCTTGAAAACCGGCTATATCCGCATGTCGGGCTTCAATCTCGTCAGTTCAGTTCGTCGCGGAAACAGGCATATCGTAGCTGCCGTATTCGGCGGCACCACGGCAGCCAGCCGTAACGCAGAAATGCGTCAAATACTGAACCGTACGCTCCCCCGAGCCTCGACGGTCAAGACTCGCAAGCCACCGCCGAAGCTGATGGCGCGTGCCAGACCAGCGCCCCGTCCGGCACCTCGTGTTGCAACCGCTCCGCCGCCGCCTCCGCGGCCGGTTGTTATCGCGGAAGCCACGCTGGCGCCCCAGCCCGCTGCGGCAGGGCCAGGCCCAACGATATCGGTCGCCCGCGTTCGTTCTGTAAACGTGATGCAGCCATCCAATCGACCGCAGCAGGCGCAGCCGCAGCAGGCCCCCACCTTCTACCAGGCAGCCGCAAGTCCATTTGGCGCTGCCGCCGACAATCAGCAGCGGCATCTCACGGCTGAGCCGACGCGCGCTGTCGCCCGTGGCATGGCACCCTCGACCTTCCAGCAGCAGGTGGCCAATCTGCAAAGCGGCGCTCCGCCCGTGGCTCCGCTGCCCTGGGACGCGCCGCAAGTTGCCGAACCACGCTCGGTGCCCAGTCCGGCCGCCGTTCGCATGGCGCCCGCACCAGCACAACCAGCGCCGACGCGCGTTGCCATGGCACCAGCCGCAATGGTTGCCGCCGCCCCGGCAAACGGTGATTTCCAAATCCAGATCGGCGCGTTCGCAACCGCGGAGGAAGCTGAAAAGGCGCTTGTGCAGGCGCTCCAACGCGCATCCGGGCTGCTCAACTCCGCTGCGCCGACCACAACGCCTGTCCGCTCCGGCAACCGCCAGCTGTTCAGGGCACGTTTCGGCGGCTTCGACCAGCGTGTGGCCGCCGACACATGTTCGGAGCTTCGCCGACGCCAGATCGACTGCTTCGTCGCGCGCGCGCAGTAGCCGGGCCCTCACGCGGCGACCGCGGCATCACTCTCCCAGCAGAATGTCCTTTGCCAGATTGATTTTTGCCGCCAGGTAATCGGACCCGCCCCGGTCCGGATGCATCTTCAGCATCAACTCGCGATGCGCACGCCGGATTTCGGCTTCCGTCGCGCCCGGCTCCAATCCCAGCACATCCAGCGCCTCCTCGCGCGTCATCACCGCACCGGATCTCGGCCTTTCATTGCCGTCCGCGCGCTGGCCGCTACCGTTCATGTCCTCGCGCCACGATGGATGCACGCTGTCGAGATAGGCCTCGATCAGGGTCGCCGACTGGACATCGTTGAACCGGCATTGCTGCCAGAGCCGCGCCATTTCCGCTGGCGACATCGTTTCCAGAGCGCGACCGGCAAATTCTCCCTTCAGCACCCGGCCCTGCATGCTGCCCGTATCGTGGTCGAGTTCCATTTCCAGATGGTCGGTGACGATGCGCGATGCCTGCCCTTGCGATTTCTGTGTCTGCCCCAAGGGCAAGCCACGACCTGCCAGCAACCACATGCCGAGCATCGCCAGCGGCATCGCATAAGACATCGCACCCCGGAGCATAAGCCCTGCCGCCGCAGTGAGCGCGGCGATACCACCCACGACGCGGATTTGCTGGCCGAGGACAGCGATGTTTGCGTTGGCGAACCCTCGCAACAGCAGCACCCCGAGCGCCAACGCCGCCAATCCGAGAAGAAAGAACGTCATCCAGCGTCGTCTTTCACTTGAGCTGCGGCAGCAAAAGCTGCGCGCCACGGCCCTGTCCCGCACGGCTCAGCCGTTCCAACGCGGAACGTCCGCCAGCCGCATAAACCGCCACCGCCGTCAGCAGGTCGCGCAACTGTGCCGCCGATCCAGCGTCGAACCGGCAATAAGCGCCGCGCGTCAGCCGTGCGATTTCGCGGAAAGCCTGCTCGGCCTTGGCATCATAGCCCTCCTGGAACAGGAACACCGGGGTGCCGAGCAGCGCCAGTTCACCAGCACGGCCACACAGTTCGTCGATGTCCTCTTCCATGCAATCACCGACGTAGACCAGCGCATTGACGCGCTTGGCCTCCGCCTCCTGCCGGGCATGCGACAGCACCTTGCGAATCTGGGTGAACCCGCCCTGGCACGACACGCTGGTCATCAGGCGTGCCAGCGCATCGGGATTGGACACCCACTTGGACGCGCGACATTCGCCATTGCCGCGGAAATACATGAGTTGCACATCCAGTCCGCCAACGGATTTGACGGCACGGAACATCTCCGCCTGTAGCCCCAGCGCCATGTCCCAGGTGGGTTGCCGGCTCATCGTCGCGTCCATAGCGAAGATCAGGCGCCCCCGGCCAGCCGCGGTCTGCGGCGCCAACGCCTTCATCCGCTTGACGAACGCGGCAACATCCTGGTCGGACGCAGGCGATGTCGCCGGAGAGCCAGGACGCGCACGATCAACCGCACCGTGGGCGGCATCGGCGCGAGATGTCTCCGGCGCGACCTTTCCCGGCGTCTGTGTCGTTGTCCGATCCTTCGTCATGGCCTAAGCCTACGGTTCCGCATGCGTCCTTGAAAGCCTCATGTGTAGGTGGCCCTTCGGGAGCTTACGCGCAACACTGGCGGCGCGGCACCTCGGCAGCAGAATGATTGCCAAAGCGCCTTTGGTCTGCCAGGGGAGATGCTGGCTGGGGAACTCATCACCGATGCTCAATCTCATCCTGCTTGCGCTCATGCCGATTGGCTTCGCGCTGAACGCCGTCGTTGGCCGCGCGCTGACCGGGCAATTCGCACCGGCACAATTGACCTCAATTCGCTGGCTGCTAGCCGGAGCGCTGGTGGGGCTGTTCATCCTGTGGCGCGGGTGGAAAGCCGAGCATTGGAGCCCCGGCCGATCAGGATGGCTGCGGATTTTCGTGCTGGGCGCCTTCGGTATGGGGTTTTGCGGCTACGCGGCCTATGCCGGCGCGCAAGCCAGCAGCGCGACCAACGTCAGCCTGATCTACACGACGACGTCAGCGCTGGTGGTTTTCTACGAAATACTGACCCGCCAGCAGCGTGCCGAAACGCTGCTCATCGCCGGCGTAGCGCTGTCGATCAGCGGCGCCGTCATGATCATCACGAAGGGCTATCCGCATCAGCTCGCTCAGTTATCCTTCAACGTCGGCGACCTGTGGGCGGTGGCCGGCACGATCAGCTGGGCCGCCTATACGATTGCCATGAAGCGGGACAAATCGGATCTGACACCGCTCGCCCTGTTCACGGTCATGAGCCTCGCCGGTGCCGTCGCCGCCGCACCGTTTGCCGCCATGGAGACCGCCGCGGTTGGCCCGCCGGTCATCAACTCTGCGACACTGACCTGGGTCGCCGCCCTGGTGCTGCTGGCCAGCGTCGGCTCGTATCTGTCGTATAATCTGGCAATCGTTCGCTGTGGGCCCATCCTCACCTCGGCGGCCCTGACGCTGACCTCGATCTACACCGCAGTGATGGCCATGGTTCTCATCAACGAGCAGCTTGCCTGGTATCACGCCGCCGGCGGCGCGCTGGTCATCTGCGGCCTCGGCCTGATCAACCTCCAGCGCTCGCGCAGCAGCATCTAGCTCACTTCAACAGCATATCGCTGCCGAGGCCGAGCAACTGAACGTTGCCGCCCGTTGCGGTGATGTCGGTGGCACGCACGCGCTCGGTTGCGAACCGGATGAGGTAGTTCGGCCCACCCGCCTTGGGTCCGGTGCCCGAAAGCCCCTCACC
>JAEZBU010000094.1 GCA_023426855.1 Pseudomonadota bacterium
AGTGCGGCCTCCCGAAGAAGATGGCGCTCGAGCTGTTCAAGCCGTTCATCTACGCGCGCCTTGACGCCAAGGGCTTCTCCTCCACGGTGAAGCAGGCCAAGAAGCTGGTCGAGAAGGAGAAGCCGGAAGTCTGGGATATCCTGGACGAGGTCATCCGCGAGCATCCGGTGCTCCTGAACCGCGCGCCAACGCTGCACCGCCTCGGCATCCAGGCGTTCGAGCCGACCCTCATCGAGGGCAAGGCGATCCAGCTTCACCCGCTGGTCTGCACCGCCTTCAACGCCGACTTCGACGGCGACCAGATGGCAGTCCACGTGCCGCTGTCGCTGGAAGCGCAGCTCGAAGCCCGCGTGCTGATGATGTCGACCAACAACATCCTGCATCCGGCCAGCGGCCAACCGATCATCGTGCCGTCGCAGGATATCGTTCTCGGTCTCTACTACCTGTCGCTGGAGCGCGACAACGAACCGGGCGCCGGCATGCTGCTGGGCTCGCCCGCCGAGGCGCGCCATGCGCTGGAGGTTGGCGCCGTCACGCTGCACGCCAAGGTGAAGGGACGTTTCCGCGGCCGTGACGCTGAGGGCAACGAGGTCACCGAGATCTACGATACGACGCCAGGTCGGATGATCCTGGGCGAGCTGCTGCCGAGGCAGGGCGGGGTGAAGTTCTCGCTCATCAACCAGCTGCTCACCAAGAAAGCCATCTCCGGCATGATCGATGCCGTCTACCGTAACTGCGGTCAGAAAGAGACGGTGATCTTCTGCGATCGGATCATGCAGCTCGGTTTCCACCATGCGTTCAAGGCCGGCATCTCGTTCGGCAAGGATGACATGGTCGTGCCCGACACCAAGACCCGGATCGTCGATGAGACGACCGAAATGGTGCGCGAGTTCGAGCAGCAGTACAACGACGGTCTGATCACGCAGCTTGAGAAGTACAACAAGGTCGTCGACGCCTGGTCGAAGTGCACGGACCAGATCGCCAAGGAAATGATGGACCGCATTTCGACGGTCCAGAAGGACGACGCCGGCCGCGAGAAGCAGATCAACTCGATCTACATGATGAGCCACTCCGGTGCGCGTGGTTCGCCGACCCAGATGCGTCAGCTCGCAGCCATGCGCGGCCTGATGACGAAGCCGTCGGGCGAGATCATCGAGACGCCGATCATCTCCAACTTCAAGGAGGGGCTGTCGGTTCTCGAGTACTTCAACTCGACCCACGGTGCGCGTAAGGGCCTCGCCGATACGGCATTGAAGACGGCGAACTCGGGCTACCTGACGCGGCGTCTCGTCGACGTTGCACAGGACAGCATCATCCTCGAGCCGGATTGCGGTACCGACGCCGGTATCAACGTCCAGGCCGTGGTCGATGCGGGCCAGGTGATCGTGTCGCTCGGCGCCCGCGTTCTTGGCCGTACGGCTCAGGAAGACATCGTCGATCCGACGTCGGGCGAAACCATCATCGCCCGCGGCGAGCTGATCGAGGAGCGTCACGCCGATGCGATCGAGAAGGCGCAGATCCAGGAAGTCCGCATCCGGTCGGTGCTGACCTGCGAGACCGTGACTGGCGTTTGCGGCAAGTGCTACGGGCGCGATCTGGCCCGCGGTACGCCGGTAAACATCGGTGAGGCTGTCGGCGTCATCGCCGCGCAGTCGATCGGTGAGCCGGGCACGCAGTTGACGATGCGCACCTTCCACATCGGCGGAACGGCGAACGTCGTCGATACGTCGTTCATCGAGTCGAACTTCAACGGCACGGTGACGATCAAGAACCGCAACCTGGTCAAGGACAGCCAGGGACGTCTCATTTCGATGGGCCGCTCCATGGCGATCGGCATCGTCGATCAGACCGGCAAGGAGCTCGCGTCGCACAAGCTCGCGTACGGTGCGCGCCTGCTGGTCGACGACGGCGACGAGGTCAAGCGCGGCACGCGTCTGGCACAGTGGGACCCCTACACGCGTCCGATCCTCACCGAGGTCGACGGTACGGTGGACTCGGAGGATCTGGTCGAAGGCGCATCCGTGCGCGAACTGACCGACGAAGTGAAGGGCACGACCAACCGCGTCGTCATCGATTGGCGCGCAACACCGCGTGGTGCAGACCTGAAGCCTGCCATGATCGTCAAGGACGCCAAGGGCAAGCCGATCAAGGTGGCGCGTGGCGGCGATGCGCGCTATCTGCTGCCGGTCGACGCAATTCTGTCGGTCGAGCCGGGTGCTCAGGTCAAGGCGGGCGACGTGCTTGCGCGTATCCCGCTGGCGTCGGCGCGTTCGGGTGACATCACCGGTGGTCTGCCGCGCGTTGCGGAGCTGTTCGAGGCGCGTCGTCCGAAGGATCACGCGATCATCGCGGAGATCTCGGGCACGGTTGAGTTCGGCAAGGACTACAAGAACAAGCAGCGCATCGCCATCAAGCCTGATGACGAAAGCGAAGAGGCGGTCGAGTACCTGATTCCGCGTGGCAAGAGCCTCGCGGTTCAGCATGGCGACCGTGTCGAGCGCGGCGATTTCGTCTACGACGGCCATCCGGCGCCGCATGACATCCTGGCGATCAAGGGCGTGGAAGAACTCGCCAACTACCTGATCAACGAAATCCAGGACGTCTACCGGCTGCAGGGCGTGACGATCAACGACAAGCATATTGAAGTGATCGTGCGTCAGATGCTGCAGAAGGTCGAAATCACCGATCCGGGCGACACGACCTTCATCAAGAGCGAGCAGCTCGATCGCGTCGAACTCGATGAGGTCAACGCCAAGGTCGAGAAGGCGGGTGGTCGTCCGGCGACGGCGCAGCCGATCCTGCTCGGCATCACCAAGGCGTCGTTGCAGACCCGCTCGTTCATCTCCGCGGCATCGTTCCAGGAGACCACGCGCGTGCTGACCGACGCCGCAGTCAACGGCAAGACCGACACGCTCGAGGGCCTGAAGGAGAACGTCATCGTTGGCCGTCTCATCCCGGCAGGCACCGGCGGCATGTTGCGCCGTCTGCGCAGCGTGGCAGCCAAGCGCGACGACTTGATTGCGAAGGAGCGGGCGCGCTCCGATACGGATCGTGCGCTGACCGGTCCGGGTCTGGAGGGGCCGCGTCCGCGCCGTCGCCGCCACACGGAAGAGGCTGCGGAATAGGCGGTATCGCGGGCTCTACAAGCTAGATTGTGCTTGGAATGGCCGCCTTCGGGCGGCCATTCTCGTCAAAGCAGCCATGTGCGACAGTTGTGCGGTGCGATTGCCGCAATAAATCCAACAGATCGCGGCCAAATGCTGTTGACCTATCAGAAGTGCATGTATATGGTCCGCGCACTCTCACGGTAGGTGGTAGGCCAACACGACGGCTTTGATCCTTTGGATCGAACGCAGGCCTAAACACTGCCGTTGCAAAGCAGAGAACAGATTCGGTCCATGATCTGCATGCCGCAGGGCGCGTAGATCCTCTGGTTTCGTCGCGCCAGCCACTCCCAATTGAAGGGGCGGCCGGTGCGGCTTGGCGCTTCCGGGGTTTTGGCCTCGGATGGGACGTGTTGAGAACGGAAGAGGCGGATGCCGACTATACAGCAGCTGATCCGGAAGCCGCGGCAGCAGAGAGTCTATCGCGAGAAGTCTCGCCATATGGACGCTTGCCCGCAGAAGCGGGGTGTCTGCACGCGCGTCTATACGACGACGCCGAAGAAGCCGAACTCGGCCCTTCGTAAGGTGGCTAAGATCCGCCTGACCAATGGTCACGAGGTCATCGGCTATATTCCTGGCGAAGGCCATAACCTGCAGGAGCACTCGGTTGTGCTGATCCGCGGCGGCCGCGTGAAGGACCTTCCCGGTGTGCGCTATCATATCGTCCGCGGTGTGCTTGACACGCAGGGCGTGGCTGATCGCCGTCAGCGCCGGTCGAAGTACGGAGCGAAGCGCCCGAAGTAAGCGGGCGCTTTGTATTTGGCGCCAGGCGCGGTTGCCCCATGGGGCTTCGCTTTGGTGCTTTGGGTTAGGTTGCTCGCCCTGGTGGGCGATTGTTAGCGAAGACAGGAACGAGACGCATGTCCCGCCGTCACAGTGCAGAGAAGCGTGAGATCAACCCGGATCCGAAGTTCGGGGATCTGGTGATCACGAAGTTCATGAATGCAGTGATGAACGAAGGCAAGAAGTCGGTCGCCGAGCGGATCGTTTACGGTGCGCTGGAGCGGATGGAAAGTCGCGCCAAGCAGGATCCGGTGCAGCTGTTCCGCCAGGCGCTGGATAATGTCATGCCGGCTGTTGAGGTTCGCTCGCGTCGTGTTGGCGGCGCTACGTACCAGGTGCCGGTTGAGGTTCGCAACGAGCGTCGTCAGGCGCTGGCTATTCGCTGGATCATCACGGCGGCGCGCGCTCGTAACGAAAACACGATGGTTGACCGTCTGTCGGCAGAATTGCTCGACGCGGCCAACAACCGCGGGACTGCGGTGAAGAAGCGGGAAGATACGCACAAGATGGCGGAGGCGAACCGCGCCTTCTCGCACTACCGCTGGTGACGCAAATTCGGAGGCTGAGCCATGGCGCGCTCGCATAAAATTGAGGACTACCGCAACTTCGGCATCATGGCTCACATTGATGCTGGCAAGACGACGACGACCGAGCGGATCCTTTACTACACGGGTAAGTCTTACAAGATTGGCGAGACCCACGATGGCGCTGCGACCATGGACTTCATGGAGCAGGAGCAGGAGCGTGGCATCACGATCGCTTCGGCCGCGACCACTTGTTTTTGGAACGGTACGCGCCTGAACATCATCGACACCCCAGGCCACGTCGACTTCACCATCGAAGTCGAGCGTTCCTTGCGCGTGCTCGATGGCGCGGTTTGCGTGCTCGACAGCAACCAGGGTGTGGAGCCTCAGACCGAGACGGTTTGGCGCCAGGGCGACAAGTACCGCGTGCCGCGGGTCATCTTTGCCAACAAGATGGATAAGACCGGCGCTGACTTCTATATGTGCGTCGCTGACATCAAGGAAAAGCTTGGTGCGCGTCCTGTGCCGATCCAGATTCCGATCGGTGCTGAATCCGATTTCAAGGGCATCGTCGATCTCGTCAAGATGAAGGCCTACCTGACGGATGGTGATGGCAGGGATGCCAAAATCATCGAGCAGGAGATTCCTGCTGATCTGGCCGATCGTGCGGCGGAGTTCCGTGCTGGTATGATCGAGGCGGCCGTCGAGATGGACGACGATGTCATGTCCGACTACCTGGACGGCAAAGAGCCTGACGAGGCGACGCTTAAGCGCTGCATCCGCAAGGCTACGATCACGCGCGCTTTTTATCCGATGCTTTGTGGGTCGGCGTTCAAAAACAAGGGCGTGCAAGCGCTCCTGGATGCGGTTGTCGCCTATCTGCCGGCTCCTTCGGATCGGGAGGCTTTCAAGGCGATTGATCCGAAGACCGGTAACGACGTCGTGCGGAAGCCTCTCGACGATGAGCCGCTGTCGATGCTGGCATTCAAGATCATCGACGATCCGCATGTCGGCTCGATCACGTTCTGCCGCGTTTACTCGGGCAAAGTGCAGAGCGGCATGGCGCTGGCCAACACCACGCGTGACAAGAAAGAGCGCGTCGGCCGCATGTATCTGATGCACGCGAGCGATCGCGAGCAGATCGAAGAAGCTTACGCTGGCGACATCATTGCGCTGTCCAGCTTGAAGGACACCCGCACCGGCGAGACGCTGAGCGATCCGCTGAAGCCGGTTCTGCTTGAGAAGATGGAATTCCCTGAGCCGGTCATCGAGCAGGCCGTTGAGCCGAAGTCGAAGGCCGACCAGGAGAAGATGGCTTTGGCGCTGCATAAGCTGGCGTCGGAAGACCCGTCGTTCCGTGTCACGACCGATCCCGAAAGCGGCCAGACCCGCATCAAGGGAATGGGCGAGCTGCATCTGGACATCAAGGTCGACATCCTGAAGCGGACCCACAAGGTCGAAGTCAGCGTCGGCGCTCCGCAGGTTGCTTATCGCGAAGCCTTGGCTCGCGAAGCCGAGATCGACTACACGCACAAGAAGCAGACCGGCGGTACCGGCCAGTTCGCTCGCGTCAAGCTGCGGCTTGAGCCGAACGAGGTTGGCAAGGGTAACGAGTTCGGTTCCGAGATCATCGGTGGCTCCATTCCGAGGGAATACATTCCTGGCGTGGAGAAGGGCGTGAAGTCCGTCTGGGATTCCGGCGTGCTGATCGGCTTCCCGATGGTCGATATGAAGGTCACGCTGTTCGACGGCGCTTTCCACGAAGTGGACAGCTCGGCGATCGCATTCGAAATCGCGGCGCGTGCGGCGATGCGTGAAGGAACGAGCAAGGGTGGCGTCAAGCTGCTCGAGCCGGTCATGGATGTCGAAGTTGTTACGCCCGGCGATTTCGTCGGCAGCGTCATCGGCGACATCAACAGCCGCCGCGGCCAGATCCGGAATCAGGAAATGCGCGGCAACGCTACGGTCATCCGCGCTTACGTGCCGCTGGCCAACATGTTCGGCTACGTGAGCCAGCTGCGCTCGATGAGCCAGGGGCGCGCATCCTACACGATGCAGTTCGCGCACTATGCGGACGTGCCTCGCGCTGTCGCCGACGAGGTGAAGGCGAAGTTCGCCTAAACTGGAATTGAACACGCTCCGGCTGGTCGCAGGATCGAGCCGCCGGGGTAATCGAGACATTGGATTGAGACTTTAAGGAGAGCCACCGATGGCCAAGCAGAAGTTTGAGCGGACGAAGCCGCACTGCAACGTTGTAACGATCGGTCACGTTGACCACGGGAAGACGACGTTGACGGCAGCGCTGACGAAGGTTTCAGCTGACAAGGGTTGGACGGCGACCGCGGTTGCTTACGACGAAGTTGCGAAGGCTTCTGAGAGCCAGGGTCGTCGCGACCCGACGAAGATCCTGACGATCGCGACGAGCCACGTCGAGTACGCGACGCCGAACCGTCACTATGCGCACGTGGACTGCCCTGGCCACGCGGACTACGTGAAGAACATGATCACGGGTGCTGCGCAGATGGACGGCGCGATCCTTGTTGTTTCGGCTGTCGACGGCCCGATGCCACAGACGCGCGAGCACATCCTGCTGGCACGCCAGGTTGGCGTTCCCTACGTTGTCGTGTTCCTGAACAAGTGCGACGTTGTTGACGACGCTGAGCTTCTCGACCTGGTCGAGCTTGAGGTTCGCGAGCTTCTGTCGAAGTACCAGTTCCCTGGCGATGACCTGCCGGTTGTTCGCGGCGCTGCGATCCAGGCTCTGAACGGCGAGCACGGCCCGCTGGCTGACGAGGCGATCCTGAAGCTTTACGAGGCTCTGGACACCTACATCCCGCTTCCGGACCGTCCGAAGGATCAGCCGTTCCTGATGCCGATTGAAGACGTGTTCTCGATCTCTGGCCGCGGCACGGTTGTGACGGGTCGTATCGAGCGCGGCCTGGTGAAGGTTGGCGAGGAAGTCGAGATCGTCGGTCTGCGTGACACGCAGAAGTGCATCGTGACGG
>JAEZBU010000100.1 GCA_023426855.1 Pseudomonadota bacterium
ACGACGTCAGCCTCGGCAATGATCTTCATGCCGGCCTTGGAGCCCTGGTAGCCGAGGGGGCCGCACCACAGCGGATGGTCTGCGGGGAAGCTGTCGTTGTGCAGGTAACTGTTGACCACCGGCATCTGCAGGTATTCGGCGAGCGCCTTAGCCTCGTCGGTGCCACCGGAGAAGATGACGCCGCCGCCGGCCACCATGACCGGGAACTTGGCGTTGGCGAGGAGAGCGGCTGCTTCATCGAGTGCTTCGTCGTCACCGGGACCGCGCGCGATCTTCTTCGGCTGAAGGATGGTGTAGTCAGCCTCGCCATAGAAGATGTCGCGCGGGATGTTGAGCTGCGCGGGCCCGCGCTCGCTCATCGCCATGTCGAAGCAGCGGGCGGTCAGCTCCGCCATGCGCTCCTGACGGGCCACGTGCGCCTGATATTTGGTGATTTTGGAGAAGATCGGGAGCTGTTCGGTTTCCTGGAAGCCGCCGAGGCCGATGGTGCCGGAGCCGGTTTCCGGCGTGATCACGACGACAGGAGAGTGCGCCCAGTAGGCAGCAGCGGTGGAGGTGACGAAGTTGGTGATGCCGGGGCCGTTCTGCGCGATGCAGACGCCATGGCGCCCGGAGACACGGCTATAGCCGTCGGCCATGTGGCCGGCGCCCTGCTCATGCACGGTGGGGATGAAGCGGATCCCGGCGGTCGGGAACAGGTCCAGCGCGTCCATGAACGCGGAGCCGACGATGCCGAAGACGTCTGTGACGCCATTGGCAACCAGGGTTTCGACGAAGGCCTCGCTCGGTGTCATTCTGGTCATGGACGTCTCCTCGAAAACGCGGATTCCAATGCCGCTGCCGTCTCGTTATTCAAGACAACGTGTCTCATTCAGTGGCATGCGGCGACGTCTGAAGTCAATCGGTCGCCGTCAGGAGCGAGCGGGCGATGCCGTTTCGTCATCTGCGGCAGTCGGTAGGGTTTCCCAAGCGCGCGCCAGAATGGTGGCGGCCTGCCGCAATTTCGGCACCAGGGCGGTGGCGCGTTCAAGCGTCAGGCGTGGCGATGGGCCGTGCACGGCGAGTGCGGCCAGCATGCGGCCGTCCTTGTTCAGCACGGGCACTGCGGTGCCGATGACGCCCACGGTAAATTCCTGATTGTTGACCGCGTAGCCACGGGCGCGGGTTTCTTCCAGGTCGCGTTCGAGGTCGGCGATCCTGGTCAAGGTGTGCTCGGTGTAGGCCTTGAGCTTGACGTTGCGGAACATCGAGGTGCGCACGCGCTCGTCCAGATGTGCCAGCATGACCTTGCCGCCGGAGGTGCAATGCGCTGGCACGCGGCTGCCCGCGACCAGATGCACGCGCAGCGACCAGTGGCACTCGACGCGCTCCAGATAAACGAACTGCGCGCCGTCCAGCACGCCGATGTTGCAGGTTTCCTCGATCTCGGCCACCAGCGCTTGCAGGACTGCCCGCGTTGGCGCCGACTGGTTCTGGGTCTGCAGCGCAGACAGCGCCAAGGTGGACAGGCGCGGGCCAACGGAAAAACGATCCCGCGAAGGATCGCGCACGACCAAGCCGGCAGTTTCGAGCTGTACCAGAATACGATGCACCGTCTGGCGCGGCAGGCGCAGTCGCTGGCTCAGGTCTGGCAGGCCGATCGGTTGCGCCTGCGCCGTCAGGGCTTCGAGGACGGCGAGAGCCTTTTCCAAGGCCGATCCGCGTTCCTGGTTTCCTTCGCGCGCGCGCATTTCGGTCAGGCACTCCGTTGGCTGTTTCCGCGCCCGTCGTAGTCGTGCCGGCGGATCGGTTTCTGGCGAAACAGCCGTACCGCCATGAAGCGGGAACAATGCTGGTCTAGTCCGTTATCGCCAGTTTGGAAAGGAACGGTTGACCGGCTGCGATGTGCCATACAAAATGAGACATAGCGTCCCGTTTATAACGAGAGAGCGCATGATGCAGGATACGCCTTCCAGAAGCAAGAATGCCGCCCCCGGCGGTGAGGCAGATTCGGTGCCCGCTTTGATCGCGCGCGCCCGTGCAGCCATGGCAACCTATGCCGATGAAATCGCGCGCGGCGGCCAAGCCCGCATCGACGAAGCGGTGACCGCGCTCGCCTGGTCGCTCTACAAGCCGGACAATGCGCGAAAACTGGCCGAGATTGCGGTGGAGGTGACAGGCATCGGCGAAGTCGAGAGCAAGGTCATCAAGAACACGCGTAAGACCTTCGGTACGCTGCGCGATCTGCTGCGTGCCAAATCGACCGGCATCATCGAGGAGATTCCGGAGAAGGGGCTCGTCAAGTACGCCAAGCCGGTCGGTGTCGTCGCGGCCATCACGCCGTCGACCAATCCATCCGCGACGCCGGTCAACAAGGCGATGATGGCGCTGAAGGGCGGCAATGCGATCATCATCGCGCCGCCGCCGACCGCCTGGGCGGCATCCGCGCCGACAGTCGATGGCATGCGGGCAGAGCTGAAGAAGATTGGTCTGCCCGAGGATCTGGTGCAAATCCTGCCGCATCCTGTGACGCGCGATGCCACCACGCGGCTGATGGAACTGTCCGATCTGGTCGTATGCACCGGCAGTCAAGTCAACGTGCGGCAATCCTACAAGTCCGGCAAACCGGCGCTGGGTGTCGGGCTCGGCAACGTGCCGGTGATCATCGACGCCACGGCCGATCTGGATGACGCCGCGCACAAGATCATGCAATCGAAGACGTTCGATCATGCGACGAGCTGTTCGTCGGAGAATTCCGTAGTGATCGTCGATGCGGTGTACGACAAGGCGATCGCTGCGCTGGAGAAGCACGGCGGGTATATGGCGACGCCTGCGGAACGCGAACGCATCGTTTCGCGGCTGTGGGTGGACGGCAAGTTGAACCGCAGTGTCATTGCGCAGGGGCCGGATGCGCTGATCAAGGTGTTCGAGCTGGGCGAAAAGGCCAATGGCTGCCGTTTCGTGATGGCGGAGGAAATCGGCATCGGCAAAGCGCATCCGCTATCGGGCGAGAAGCTGTCGCTGGTGCTGACGGTCTATCGCGCCAAGGATTTCGCCGATGCCAAACGCCTCGTGCGGGATATTCTCGACTATCAGGGCAAAGGCCATTCCTGCGGCATCCATACGCAAACGCCGGAGCATGCGCGCGAGATTGCCGAGGATATCGACGTTGTGCGCGTACTGGTCAATCAGGCGCACACGTTCGGCAATGGCGGCGGATTCAACAATGGGCTGGCGTTCACGCTGTCGATGGGCTGTGGCTCGTGGCAGGCCAATTCGCTGTCGGACAATCTCAACTGGCGCTGCTTTGTGAATATCACGCATCTGGTCACCACCATTCCGGAGGACAAACCGGAGGAAGCGGAGCTTTTCGGCAGCTACTGGGCCAAATACGGAAAGTGACTTCGCAACGCCCACGCACAGAATGTGGGAGCAGAAGGAAACGCCATGAATTTCGAGGAATACGCCGCAAAGCCATTGCTGCGCGCGGTAGGCATCAGCACGCCCGGAGGCGCACTGGCTGAAACACCGGCGGAAGCGCAGGCCGCTGCCGCCGAACTCGG
>JAEZBU010000126.1 GCA_023426855.1 Pseudomonadota bacterium
TGATTCGATTATGAATCGCGTTTGGGGGCGCCTTCGGGCGCGAGGGGACGTCGGACGGCTGGATGGCTCAGGATCCTAAGATCAAGAGGGATAAGACGCCTGATTTGTCTCTTGTCGGACCACCGCCGCTCGGGGGTTCGTCAGCCAATGCGCGCGACAGCAAGCCAGCATCGGGTGGTCCGCCGCCACTGCCTCAGATGACCACTCCATCCGGGAACGGCGTATCTGCCGCCGTTGCGGCCCGCTTCGATCCGCCAGAAATCGAACCCATCAAGGATATAAAGCCGCCGGCCGCCATTCCGATGCCGCCGCCGCTGAAGCCGGCGCAGGATAAACCTGCAGCCGACAGCAAGAAGGCGGCTGAGACACCGGCGGAAAATAAGGACACCAAAGAGGCTGCCACGGTAGCCGCCAAGCCGGCTGCATCCGCAGTCGCCTCCGCACCGCCGCCTCCGACCGCCACCGCAGCTCCGAAAGTCGTGCAACCGCTGAAGCTGTCGGAGATCCAGAAATCAGCGGCGCGTCCCGAGCCTCAGACCAACGCATCTGTGCGCAACGGATCGACACCGGCGGCTGCCAAGGCAGCATCGCCGAAACCGCGTCCGCCGATCGCAGCACCGCCCCCTGCGGTGCAGGAGCCGCGTCGGCTGCCGCCGCCGCCGAATGCCATAGACGACGCTGCGGCCGACAAACTTGACGATGATTCCGTCACTGTCGAACCGCCCGAACGCCGTGCCGCGCGACGTCGCCCGGCTGGTCCCTCGCGGGCACGCATCGCCGCCAACGATGATGCGCCGTCCATCGGCGGTCTGATCTATGCTCTGAACGAGAAGCCATCGAACAAACCGTTCAAGGTTGCCGCCATTGCCAGCGGTGTCTGGGCGGCAGTCGGCCTCGTGTTCGCGTGGGCCTTCATCAGTCAGGAAGTGAGCCAGGCGCAGGGCTTCTTCGAGGCGGTCGGCCGTCCGGCAACGCTTGGCGCGCTGGTCACGATCCTCGGCCCGATCGCACTGTTCTGGTTCCTGGCCCTGCTGGCGTGGCGCACGGAAGATCTCAAGCTGCGCTCCACCGCGATGACCGAAGTCGCGGTGCGGCTCGCTGAACCAGACCGGATGGCTGAACAGTCTGTCGCCTCGCTGGGCCAGGCCGTCCGCCGCCAGGTGTCGTTCATGAACGACGCGGTATCCCGCGCCCTCGGCCGCGCCGGCGAACTGGAAGCGCTGGTTCATAATGAAGTCACGGCGCTGGAGCGATCCTACGAGGACAACGAGCGCAAGATCCGCAGCCTGATCCAGGAGCTGTCGGGTGAGCGCAACGCGCTGCTCAACACAACCGAGCGCGTCAATGACTCGCTGAAGAGCATCGCCGGCGAAGTGCCGGTTCTGATCGAAAAGCTGTCGCACCAGCAGCTCAAGCTCGCGGCGATCATCGAGGGCGCTGGTGAGAATCTGACAGCGCTGGAAGTCGGCCTCGCCGAGCAAACAGGTGCGTTGGAGCATACCCTCGGTTCGCGCACCGATCATCTGCAGACCGTGTTGAAGGATTACACGACGGCGCTTGGTTCCACGCTCGGTACGACCACCGAGCACATGGAAGGCGTGCTGCAAAACTATACGTCGGCGCTCGGCACGGTGCTCAACTCCCGCACCGACCAGATGCAGACGATGTTCCTGGAATATCAGGAGAGCATCGACAGCTCGATCGCCAACCGCACCGAAACCCTGCAGACCGTCTTCGAAGAATATGCGCGCGCGCTCGACGCCACGCTGGCTAACCGGGCGGAAGCGCTCGACATGCAGCTTGTCCAGCGTACCAGCGCATTGGATCAGGCGTTCAGCGAGCGGCTCAAGGCGTTCGACGAATCCATTCTGCGCTCGACCATGGCCATCGACGGCGCGATCGGCGAGAAGGCGGAAGCGCTGACCAGCGCCATGGACAGCCATGCGCGCACCCTCACCGATACCATCGGCCGGCAGGCCATCGAACTCGACGAAACGCTGATGCAGGGCATCAGCGCCGTGCGCAGGACCAGCGAGAACATCACGCGCCAGTCGGTCAAGGCGATCGAGGGCCTGTCAGGCCAGTCGGAATTGCTGAAGAGCGTTTCGGAAAACCTGCTGTCTCAGATCAACAGCGTGACCAATCGCTTCGAGAGCCAGGGCCAGACCATCATGCGCGCCGCCAACGCGCTGGAATCGGCCAACTACAAAATCGACGCGACGCTGCAGTCGCGGCATGAGGAGTTGAGCCAGACGCTCGACCGTCTCAGCGGCAAGGCGCAGGAAGTCAACAACCTGTTCTCCGGCGCCTCGTCGTCCATCGAAGGCTCGATGACCCAGGCCGAGCTGCGTGCACGGCAACTGACGCAGGAACTGACCAAGGGCGCGGAAGTGCGCTCGCGGTCGGCCATCGCCGAGATCGAACGCATGAAGATCGCCGCCAACGTCGAGGCGGATCGCGCGTTCGACGAACTGACCGCGCGCTTCGGCAACGTCTCCCGCCATGTTTCCGAACAGCTCTCGCATCTGCAATGCCAGTTCAACGCCACCTCGTCGGAAGTGCGGATGCAGGCGCAGCGCGCCGCCAACGAACTCGCCTCTGAACAGCAGCGTCTACGCAGCCAGATCGAAGCGCTGCCGAACGTCACGCGTGAAAGCTCCGACGCCGTGCGTCGCGCCCTCAGCGACCAGCTTCGTGCCCTGGAAGAACTGTCCAGCCTGACCGCCCGCGAAGCCTCGCGCCGCGATGCGATGCCACCCGCCTCCGGACCCATCCCCGGCGGCAACCTGACGCCTGTCTCCGCGCCGCAGGAAAAGCGCTCATTGAGTTCGCTGACATCCACGCTGGCCAACGAAATGGGTCAGCGCCGTGGATCTTCGGGAGCCGCAGCAGCCCAAGCCGACCGCAATGCCTGGTCGCTCGGCGATCTGCTGGCCCGTGCCTCACATGATGAGGATAGCGGTGCGCCGCGCCACGCGCCGCCAACCCATCCGCAGGCGATGAAGCCGGCGGCCCCTGCTGCCGCGCCGCTCGACGTTGAAGTCATAGCGCGCGCGCTTGACCCGTCCGCAGCGTCTGCAATCTGGTCGCGCTTCCGCTCCGGCCAGCGCGGTATCATGGTCCGCAGCATTTACACCAACGAAGGCCGCGTGGCGTTCGACGAAGTCAGCCGTCGCTATCGCAGCGAGGTCGCCTTCCAGCAGATGGTCAATCGCTACCTGGACGACTTCGAGCAGTCGCTGCGCGCCACCGAGCAGCAGGATGGAAGCGGCCGCATGCTGGCCAATCAGCTCGTCTCGGATACCGGCCGCGTCTATCTGTTCCTCGCCCACGCCAGCGGCCGGCTGTCGTAATTCCGCAGGCTTGACGCGGCGTGGCTGGGCGCGCAAAGCGGTGCGTCATGGAAAAGCTGATCGTCGATGCCGCCGTCGAGCGCTGGCCGCTGACCAACGCCTTCGTCATTTCGCGCGGTGCGAAAACCGAAGCCGAAGTGGTGGTCGCGCGCGTGTCGGACGGCACATACGCCGGCCGCGGTGAAAGCGTCCCCTACCCGCGCTACGGACAGACGCCCGCCGCGACACTGGAGGCGATCGAAAAGGCGCACATCTCGGGCGACCGCCGGAAGCTGCTGACCGAACTTCCCGCCGACGCCGCCCGCAATGCGCTCGATTGCGCGCTGTGGGATCTGGACGCCAAGCGGTCCGGCCGCCCGGCCCATGCCATCGCCGGTTTTGACACACTGAAATCTGTCCTGACCTGCTTCACCATTAGCCTCGATACGCCCGATGCGATGGCCAAGGCCGCGCGGGCCGCAGCTCATCTTCCCTTGCTCAAGCTGAAACTCGGCAAGCCCGATGACGCTGCCCGCATGCGCGCCGTCCGGCATGCGCGCCCCGATGCGCGTCTGGTCGCCGACGCCAACGAAGGTTGGCATCCGAACGATCTAACCGATCTGCTCGCTGTTGCTGCCGAAACCGGCATCGAGCTGATCGAACAACCGCTACCGGCCGGCAAGGACGACGCGCTGGCCGAGATCCCGCACACCGTCGCCATCTGCGCCGATGAGTCGGCGCACACCAGCAACGGGCTCGCCGAGCTGCGCAACCGCTATGACGCCGTCAACATCAAGCTCGATAAGACCGGCGGCCTGACCGAAGCCCTCATCATGGCCCGGGCCGCCAAGGACCTCGGCTTCAAGATCATGGCGGGTTGTATGGTCTC
>JAEZBU010000164.1 GCA_023426855.1 Pseudomonadota bacterium
GGAGACACGATGCCCTTGGTGCGGGCGGCGTCGGCGTTGATAGCGTTGTCGAAAGCCAGCGGACCATCGACCAGCGCGCCGGTGATCTGCCCGCGCGCAGCCATGACGGTCAGCGCGGCGGCATCCAGAGTCGCCGGCATCTTGGGGTTTACGGTCTCGACGGCGGCCAGCACGGCAACGCGCGGTTCCGGCAGTCCCAGCGTATGCAGCAGATCGACGGCGTTCTGGCAGATGTCGCGCTTGTGCTCCAGCGTCGGCTGTATGTTGATGGCGGCGTCCGTCACGATAAGCGGCTTGGGGTAAGCCGGCACATCCATGACATAGACGTGGCTGAGACGACGCTCGGTGCGCAGGCCTGACGCGCTGGACAACACCGCGCTGAGCAGTTCGTCGGTGTGCAGGCTGCCTTTGACGAGGACGGCAACCTTACCCGACGTCGCGAACTCGACCGCGCGCGCCGCCGCCGCATGGCTGTGCGGCACTGGCTCGATGATAAACCCGTCGAGCGAAACCTGCGCCTGTTCGGCAGCGGCGCGGATTTTGGCTTCTGGCCCGACAAGGATCGGATCGAGCAGACCTTCATCGCGCACATCGGCGGCGCCCTGGATGGCAGCCGGTGAGCACGGATGCACGATTGCCGCGCGCACGGCCTGCAAATCACGCGCTTTGCTGACGAAACCCTTGTAGCGATCATGCCGGCGCAGGGTCACGTCGGGCAGACGGGTACTCGGCCATTCGATCTTGTGATCCGGCGCGATCACCTTGGCGACGCCACGCAGCACCTGGTCGCCCTTGTTATTGGTGCAGACGGTTTCAAGCAGCACGATGTTCTTTTCCGGCAGCTTGTCTTTGACCGTCACTGTGGCGGTGATTGAATCGCCGGGGCTGACCGGCTTCAGGAAATCGAGCTCCTGGCTGAGATAGATGGTTCCCGGACCCGGCAGTTTCGTTCCGAGAACGGCGGAAACCAGCGCGCCCGTCCACATGCCGTGGGCGACGATGTGCCCGAACATGTTGGTGGCCGCGAAAGTCGCGTCGAGATGTGCGGGGTTGATATCTCCAGACACCGCAGCAAACAGATCTATGTCGTCCCGCCCGACGATGCGAACGATCGATGCTGAATCGCCGACCTTGAGTTCGCTGTAGGTCTGATTGGTTAGCATTTTCTCCACGTTTTTCACCTTTGGAAAACGTACGTGCCGGGTGCATCCTCGCCAGGATGAATGCCTTTGTCGGGCGCGCCCATCGCTGGAGGCTGGACGCGGTTATTTGCGGAACGCGCCGCGAGCCACGAGGTCCACGGTTCCCACCATGAGCCCTGCCTGCGCTCTGCTTCGGACAGCCATTCTTCTGGGCTCAAGCAAAGATCATCGTGGCCCTTGTGCGCAATGCGGAAGCTGCGGCCCGCGCGCCCGGGTTCGCTGACGATGCCTGCGTTATGCCCGCCACTGGTGAGAACAAAAGTGAGATCGGTGTCGGTGAGGGCATGGATTTTGAAAACGGAGCGCCAAGGCGCAACGTGATCCCGTTCGGTCCCGACAACAAACATCGGCGCGCGGATATTCTGCAAAGCCGCCGGGCGGCCATCAACCATGAAGCGTCCGGCCGCCAGCTCGTTATCGAGATAGAGCCGCTGCAGATATTCGGCATGCATTCTGTAAGGCATGCGGGTGGCGTCCGCGTTCCAGGCCATCAGATCGATCATCGGCATGCGCTCGCCCATCATGTAGTCGCGTACCAGCCGCGACCAGATCAGGTCGTTGCTGCGCAACAATTGGAACGCCCCGGCCATCTGGTCTGACGACAAGTATCCACGATTCCACATGATGCTTTCGAGAAAATGCATCTGGCTATGATCGATGAACAGCGCGAGTTCACCTGGCTCGGTAAAATCCGATTGGGCTGCCAAAAGCGTTATGCTTGCCAATCGATCATCCCCGGTAAACGCCATGGCCGCGGCAGCAATCGATAGCAGAGTCCCGCCAAGGCAATAGCCCGTTGCGTGCACTTTGCGATTGGGAACGATGGCATTGATCGTGCTGAGCGCGGCCATTACGCCGAGGCGGCGATAGTCGTCCATCGTCAGATTGCGGTCGCCGGCGGTTGGATTGCGCCAGGAAATGCAGAATACGGTATGGCCCTGCGAGACGAGATAGCCGATGAGCGAGTTCTGCGGCGACAGGTCGAGGATGTAATACTTCATGATCCAAGCCGGAACGATCAGGATCGGTTCGGCATGCACCGTCTCGGTCGTCGGCGCGTATTGGATCAGCTCGATCAGGTGATTGCGGAATACGACCTTGCCGGGCGTAACGGCGACATCCTTGCCAACGACAAATTTCTCCGTACCGACCGGCGGTTGGCCGGTCATCAGCCTGCTGGTGTCCTCGATCCAGTTCTGGAAACCTTGGAGGAAGTTCGTCCCGCCGGTCGCGATTGTACGTTCAAGCACTTCGGGGTTCGTCAGCGGATTGTTGGACGGCGAGAATACGTCAAGCATCTGTCGGGCGCCGAATGACACCACATCCTCATGGTGGGGTGTCATGCCGGGCACGTCGTGGGTCGCGCTGTGCCACCACTGCTGGTTCAAAAGGAAAGTCTGAGCCCAGAAGCAGAACGGCGGTTGCTTCCAGGGATCGGCGCGAAATCGATTGTCGCCCGGCAGCGGATCGATGCAGGGGTGCGTATCCGGGTCAATGCTGGCGGCCGAGATGTGGGACAGCAGCCGGTTTGATTTGCGCGCCGCCTTTTCGAGAAGTTCAAGGCGTTTGCCTGGAGCTGAAGCGAGATGGATCGACCAATCGATGAGCGCCAATGCCAGTGCCGCGGGTGAAAGCCCGCCGCTCATTTGGCCGGTAACCGCTTCACGCATGCGATCGAGGGCACGGTAGGTCTCGCTTGAGCTTTCGCTCGCCGATGCAGCGGGAGATGGTTTCTGCGTCGCGGAGATGCGGGCATCGATATTCATCGACGGAGCTATCCTTCAGCAATCTTTACTCGGCGTGTCGCGTTATGCGCTCGCGAACAGCCAGCGGTTCAATCCTTGAGATTTCCTCCTGGCGCCATGTTGCGGCTTGATGCCGTCTTTGGCCGTTTCTGTTGCCGGAGCGGTACCGATGAATTGGCCGGGTGCCCATTCAACGGATAACGCGTCAAGCTCACGATCAACGTCTGACTTGGCACTTGGATCGCGCCGCACGATTTTTTGAGCCGGATTGTGAGGTTAATTCAAACCATGGTCGGTAAATCGTTGCCGTATCGTGACGTTTCATCGAGCGGTTTTCGCCTGGCAGCCCGACCGGTAGCGGTTTGGCTGACCACCGTCGCTGACTTCGGTCAAACTTCAGATGAGGCAGGGGAAAGCGCGGGCGCCTGGATCGGATTTACCGCTCGCGGCCTGTCAGCTTGGCAAGGACGGCGTCACTGGCTTTATCCCACGCGTGTCCGACGCCGTGCTCCTCCAGCACATTGAGGCCGCGCTCCGTGATGCCGCCGGGTGTGACGACACTGGTGAGCAGGTCATCCATGGACTCCGGGCGTTCAGCGATCAGCCGTCCGGCCGCAACGAAGGTCAGCGCCGAAAGTTGACGTGCCGCCTCCGGCGACAAGTCGTGCGCGGATGCCCAGCGGCCGCTGCGGGCGATGAGATCCTGCGCCCAGCCATAGACGGCCGCGCTGACGGTCGCGACCTCGAAGTCGCTCTCGCGGGCCAGCGCAATGACGGAGCCGAACTGCGCAATCAACGCTCGCGCCTGAGGCACATCCGGGTAGAGCGTGGTCGGACTGGCGCCGAGGGCGGCCGCCGTTAGCGGCATGATCCGGCAGACAGTAGCGGGCGCGCCTGCCGTTTCCAGGGCCGAGATCGGAACGCCTGCGCAGGCCGATATCAGGACGTGCTCGGCCCGCCACGGCAGATTGCGCACCGTGTCTGGCGCGTCCTTGGGACGTACGGCGAGGACAACGGATTCGGATTGCGCGACCAGTTCCGCATTGCTTGCAGCGATGCGCAGGCCATGCTCTGCGGCAAGATGGGACGCCCTGCCTCGGGGGGAAAGCAGAAGCGCATCGCGCGGAAAATCACTGCGCAGCAACCCGACGATCAGCGCTTCAGCGAGATGACCGACGCCGAGGAAGCCGACAGTTTTCATGCGCGCGCGCTCCGGCGTGCAGGTTTGGCAGGCAGCGAGGACGAGGCCCGGCGGATGTCATCGGCGAGCGCCCTTACGAGATCTTCCACGGTTTCGCACGGCGTGACGCCGGTCTGGCGGATTTCGTCGGCAACGTCGACAGGTAGCGATGATCCGCTGTCCTCCATGATCTCGTTGAGCCGGCCGCCGACAAAGACACGTGGAGCCACGCCGCGAACCGCCAATTCGCCGCGCAGGCGCTGCGAGAAACTCAGTGCAACGCCATTGTACGTCGAGACGGCAATGCCGTCGGCGCCGCTCTCGGCGGCAACATCCGCCAGAACTTCCGGATCGACGCTGACGCCGCCGTCGACCAGTTCGATCCCCAGCTTGCCAAGCACGATACCCAGCAAGCGCTTGCCGTAGAAATGCACGTCCGTCGTCGCGACGACGAGCTTCACCTTGCC
>JAEZBU010000179.1 GCA_023426855.1 Pseudomonadota bacterium
ATCTTCAATCGCTTCAGTGTCGTGCTGGCGCAGAACGAACTGCTGTCGCGACGCTTCGCTGACCTCGGCGCACGTCGTGTCCTCACCGCAGGCGACCTCAAGGCCGACGCGCCGCCACCGCACGTGGATACCGACGCCCTGAACCTGTTGAAGCAGACGCTGGCATCCCGCCCGCATATCGTTGCGGCCAGCACACATGAGGGCGAGGAAGACATCATCGCAGCGGCGCACAAGCTGGTGGCCAAGGCGCACCCCGGTTTCTGCACCATCATCGTGCCGCGGCATCCCGATCGCGGCGGCTCAATCGCGGAATTGATGCGCAAGCATGGCCTGGCCGCATCTCAACGGTCGCAGGACGCGCTGCCGGAAGCTGGCACCAGCGTCTACATCGCCGACACGCTCGGCGAACTCGGCACGTTCTACGCCCTGTCGCCAATTGCATTCGTCGGCGGGTCGCTGGTGCCGAAAGGCGGCCACAACCCCATCGAAGCCATCCGGCACGGGGCGGCCGTCATCACCGGCCCGCACTGGATCAACTTCAGCGATGCCTATCGCGCCCTGCTTCGCCAGAATGCGGCCAAGCAGATCAGTACCGCCCAGGAACTGGCCGATATCATCACGCTTCTGATGGAAGACGGAAGCGAACTCGCCCGCATGCGCGCGAGCGCTGACGCCGCGTTGGAAGGGCTGTCCGGCGCGCTGCAGCGGACGGTCGATGCCTTGCTGCCGTTTCTCCCCGATCGCGAGGGCCTGAGGCGTGCGTCTTAATGAGCCCTCATGGTGGTATCAGCCCGAACCTTCCGCGACCGCGCGCGCGCTTCGTCCGCTCGGCACGCTCTATGGCTGGGCCGCGCAACGTCGGATAAAGCGCGCCAAGCCTGAGCAGGTTGCCGTGCCCCTGATTTGCGTCGGCAATCTCGTGGCGGGGGGTACCGGCAAGACTCCGCTGACCATCGCCATCGTGCGCGAGCTGATCCGCCTCGGCGAACGACCAGCCATCCTGACCCGGGGATATGGCGGCCGCGCCACAGCACCCCGCTGGGTCGATGTCGTTGCCGACAACGCATCCGAAGTCGGCGACGAGCCATTGCTGCTGGCCGAACACGCGCCGACCCTGGTGTGCCGTGACAGGGCACGCGGCGCCCGCATGATGCTGGAAGCGACGCAGCCGTGCTCGGTCATCGTGATGGACGACGGCCTGCAGAATCCATCTCTAGCCAAGAACCTGCGCATCGCGGTCGTCGATGGCCGCCGTGGCGTTGGAAATGGAGAAGTGCTGCCGGCCGGACCGCTGCGCGCGCCGCTGGCGTTTCAATTCGATCTGGTCGACGCCATCCTGATCAATCATCCGCCGACGCACGGAGATACAGCGGAACCCTCACAGGTTACCGCGTGGCTGAAGCAGCATTTTCCAGGACCAGTGCTGGAAGCCACGCCGCAAGCCGCAAGCGAGGCGGACTGGGTCAACGGCGCGCGCGTCGTCGCCTTCGCTGGCATCGCCAATCCGCAGCGCTTTTTCAACCTGCTCGCCAAGCTTGGTGCCGACGTCGCCGAAACGATCGCGCTGCCGGACCATCATGCCTTCACCGAGAAGGACGCCGAGCGGATCATCGCGCTGGCATGGCGGCACGGTGCCTTACCGGTGACGACGGAGAAGGACCGGGTGCGCCTTTGGGGCTCGACCGGCCAGCGCGGTTTGTTGTGGGAACAATGCCGGTCTGTCGGGATAGACTTGGTTCTCGCGGACCGCGACACAGGCAGGTTGACCGCGCTGCTCAGCACTGCCCTCGCCGCGCACCGGACCGTGCGATGAGCCGTGCCATGCCGCCGCCCAACAAGCGCCGCGGCCTAGCCGGCATCCTGTCGTCGATCGCGCTGCATGGTCTGTTCCTGTTCCTTGCCGCGACCGGACTGAACACCCTGAGCACGGGCGTGATGTGGCTCGCATCGGGGCATCCGAGGATGATTGCCGCGTTGGGCGCTGTGCTGGTCGGAATCGCGTTTACGACCTTGAGCCTCGGCTTCTTTTACTACACCTACGTCATACAGAGACGGCGCAACGCGCATCAGGCGGCCATCGGCAACCGCTTCCCCAATCAGCCGTGGATGCAACGGCCGGATTGGGCCGCGCGCCGCATGGTGCACAACACGATGGGCAGCGCCATCGTCTTATGGATCGAAACGATCATCTGGTGGACCGCCCTGGCATTCGTGTTTGCCGGCAACTTCAACACTATCGGTGACCTGCTGACGGCCCCCTGGACCAGCACTGCCCTTGCCATTCCATTTGTGTTCGGTGGATTTCTGCTGCTGCGCGCAGCGATCAGGGCGACACTGCGCTGGATGCGGTTCGGCCGCGCGGTCCTGCGCATCGATACGCTGCCCGGGATCATCGGCGGCAAATTCCGCGGAAAGGTGCAAACCCGGTTGCCGAAACTTCACGACGCTCTGGAAATCAAGCTTGTCTGCGAAGCCGTCCGCCGCGCGGCAGCAGGAAACAGGCACAAACCCAGCCCGAAGTTCGAGTATCGCAAGCTGAGCGAAAGTGTATCCAAATTCGATGTCCGCCGAATTGCGACGCGCGACGGCAAAGCCGTGATCCCCATAGACATCGCCGTGCCAACCGACGGGCAACCATCATCCATGGATTCCTGGGACAATGGCGTGCGCTGGAAGCTGAGTATCGCGACAACGGGAAAGAAAGACCCGCAACACATCATCACATTCGAGGTGCCGATCTATCGGCGTTAGAATGCTGCTTTAGCTACGCATCCTGGCTGACGTGGGATCATAAAGCGGCTTGAGGCTGGCAATCGCCGGAACCTGGGTGCCCGCAATTTCGATCATCCACCGCGAGCCCGCGATATCGGCAGCAGTCTCGCCAGCCTCGACCGGGATATACCCAAGCCCGATCGCGGCGCCGAGATGATGACCGTAAGCGCCCGACGTCAACTGACCGACGATCCGGCCATCGCGCACAATCGGCTCATGATGATAAAGCAGCGGCTCTGGATCGCTGAGCTGGAATTGCAGTAGACGTTTCGTCAGCCCGCTCTGCTGCTTCCTCAGCACGCCTTCGCGCCCAACGAAATCACCGAACCGGCCCGCCGCCTTATCCGGCTTGACCGCAAAGCCCAGTCCAGCCTCCAGCACGTGATCCTCTGGGCCGATATCGTGGCCGAAGTGCCGATACGCCTTCTCAATGCGGCAACTATCGAGCACGTGCATGCCGCACAACCTCAGACCCATCCCGTCACCGCGCGCAACGATGGTATCGAACACATGCCGCGCCATCTCCACCGGCACATATAGCTCCCAGCCGAGTTCGCCGACGTAACTGACCCGATGCGCGCGCGCCAGCCCCATGCCGATTTCCAAATCCTTCGCGGTATTGAACGGAAACGCAGCGTTGGACAGATCGGCGTCGACCAGCGGCGCCAATAGTTGACGCGCATCCGGCCCCATGATCGCAAGACATGCCTCGCCACCGGTTACGTCGGTCGCGATGCAATGCGCATCGGCCGGGATATGCCGTTTCAGCCAATTGAGATCACGCGGAACGGTGCCGGATGACGTGATAACCAGGAACTCGGTTTCCGACAGCCGGGTCACGGTCAGATCGGCCTCGATGCCGCCTTTGCCGTTCAGCCATTGCGTATAGACGATGCGTCCCGGCTCGACGGCAACGTCATTGGCGCAGATGCGCTGTAGGACGGCTTCGGCATCGCGCCCTTCGACACGGATCTTGCCGAAAGCCGACAGATCGAACATGCCGACGTTGGAGCGCACTGCCTTGTGCTCGGCGGCGGCGTAGTCGAACCAGTTCTGCCGCTTCCAGCTATATTTGTATTCGGCCCTCTCGCCGCGATCGCGGGCTTCTTTGGGAAGATACCAGTATGGCCGTTCCCAACCGGCAAACTCACCGAAACACGCACCGCGCTCAACATGACGCTCGTGCAACGGCAGATGGCGAATGCCGCGGGCGGATTCGAAATGGCGATAGGGAAAGTGATCAGCGTAGAGCAGCCCGAGCGACTCCGTCACGCGATTGACCAGATAGGACTGGTTGCCCTGGAAACGGAACGTGCGCCGGATATCGACATCGCTCATGTCGTAAGGCGGTTCGCCATCGACCATCCAATGCGCCAGCGCCATGCCCGCACCGCCTGCCGATTGAATGCCGATGGAATTGAACCCAGCCGCGACGAAGAAATTGGCCAGATCCGGCGCTTCGCCGAGCATGTAGCGGTTATCCGGAGTGAAGCTCTCCGGTCCGTTGAAGAAGGTATGGATGCCGGTTTGGCCTAGCAGCGGCACGCGCGCCATCGCCTTTTCCAGCTCCGGGGCGACATGATCCCAATCGTCCGGCAACGTCAGGAACTCAGCATCCGCCGGAATACCGCCGATGCCCCACGGCTTGGCTTTAGGCTCGAAGAACCCGACCAGCAGCTTGCCCGCGTCTTCCTTGTAGTAGGCGCATTCATCCGGCACACGCAGCACCGGCAGGTTTTTCGGTATTGCGGAATTTGCTTCGGTGACGACGTAGAAATGCTCGCAGGCTTGCAGCGGCACATTCACGCCCGCCATGCGGCCAACCTCTCGCCCCCACATGCCAGCGCAGTTGACGACATACTCGGCCTGAATGGCGCCGCTGTCGGTCACGACACCGGTGACACGCCCCTTGGCCTTCGTGATGCCCGTGACGGCAACGCCCTCAACGAGTGTCGCGCCCATCTGCCGCGCACCTTTGGCCAGCGCCAGCGTAATGTTGGCCGGATCCGCCTGACCATCCGTCGGCAGGAAAACACCACCGACCACACCATGGAGATTGATTAGAGGATTGCGCGCCAGACATTCGGCCGGCGTCAGCATATGCGCTTCAAGCCCGAACGTTTTGGCCATCGAAGCGGCGCGGGCAAACTCCTCGTAACGGTGTTCGGACAGCGCCAGCCCGAGCGAACCATTCTGACGAAAGCCGATTGCGATCCCGGTTTCGGCTTCCAGCCGAAGGTACAGATCTGCGGTGTATTTCGCGAGCCGGGTCAACGTCGAGGTCGCGCGGAGCTGCCCGATAAGCCCGGCCGCGTGCCACGTCGTCCCCGACGTCAAACGCTTGCGCTCAAGAAGGATGACATCCCGCCAGCCGAGTTTGGCCAGATGATAGGCGACTGAGCACCCGACAACGCCGCCGCCGATGATCACGACTTTCGCCGTGGCAGGCAGTTTCGCCCTCAACTCGTTCATGTATCGGATCCGCTTTCCCGAGAACGCCTATAGAGCGACAGCGCCACGAGCGTTATGCATGCCGCCATTTTGCTACCCTAGCGCTCCGCCACCCTACGGGCTAGAGAGACGCCACGATCCACGGGCGGAGGGCAAGATGTCGGCGCTGACATCCCACTTACGGCGGCTGGAGGCTGAATCGCTCCACATCATGCGCGAGGTTGCGGCCGAGTTCCGCAATCCGGTGATGCTGTATTCGATCGGCAAGGATTCCTCCGTCATGCTGCATCTGGCCATGAAGGCGTTCTATCCCTCTCGCCCGCCGTTTCCGCTGATGCACATCGATACGACCTGGAAATTCCGGGAGATGATCAGCTTCCGCGACGAGACGGCCGCCCGGCTGAAGCTGGACCTGATCGTTCACACCAATCCTACCGGGCTCGCCGAAGGCATCACGCCGTTCACGCATGGCTCGTCGACCTACACCGACGTGATGAAGACCCAGGCGCTGAAGCAGGCCCTGAGCGAGCATCGTTTCGATGCCGCGTTCGGCGGTGCGCGCCGCGATGAGGAAGCCTCGCGCGCCAAGGAGCGCGTGTTCTCGTTCCGCTCGCCGTCACATACCTGGGACCCCAAAAACCAGCGGCCGGAGCTGTGGAACCTGTACAATACGCGCATCCGGCCCGGTGAATCGATCCGCGTGTTTCCGTTGTCGAACTGGACCGAGCTCGACATCTGGCAGTACATCGCCGCGGAGCAGATCCCGATCGTGCCGCTGTATTTCGCCAAGCTGCGTCCGGTGGTCGAACGCGACGGCCAATTGCTGATGGTCGATGACGATCGACTGCCCTTGGAGCCTGACGAAACCCCGAGCATGCGCAGCATCCGCTTCCGCACGCTGGGATGCTATCCGCTGACTGCTGCCGTTGCCTCCGATGCCACAACGCTGGACGACATCGTCAGCGAGATGATGGCCGCGCGCTCGTCCGAACGCTCCGGCCGGTTGATCGATCACGACCAGTCCGGCTCGATGGAGAAGAAGAAGCGCGAGGGGTACTTCTGATGCAGCGGGGCATCCTGTCAGCGTCCGGCGCCGATACTCACGATAAGGACCTGCTGCGCTTCATCACCTGTGGCAGCGTCGATGATGGCAAGTCGACCTTGATCGGTCGCCTGCTCTACGACACCCGATTGGTGCTCGACGATCAACTCGATACGCTGGCGCGCGACTCGCGCCGCCATGGAACCACCGGCGACGATCTCGATCTCGCGTTGCTGGTCGATGGCCTTCAGGCCGAGCGCGAACAGGGCATCACCATCGATGTCGCTTACCGCTTTTTCGTCACGCCGAGGCGCAAGTTCATCGTAGCCGATACGCCCGGCCATGAGCAGTACACCCGCAACATGGCGACTGGGGCATCCACTGCCGACCTCGCGATCATTCTGGTCGACGCGCGCAAGGGCGTCCTGATCCAGACGCGGCGGCATGCGTTCATTGCCTCGCTGCTTGGCATTCGGCAGGTGGTTCTGGCGGTCAACAAGATCGATCTCGTCGGCCATGACGCCGCGCGCTTTGAAGAGATCGTCGCGCAATTCCGCACGTTTGCGGAGCGGTTGCAGTTCGACAGCATGGTCGCGATTCCGGTGTCGGCGCGGTTCGGCGACAACGTGATCGCCCGCAGCGATGCGATGCCCTGGTACGACGGCCCGTCCCTGCTCGAACACCTGGAGGACGCGCCTGCACGGCGCGCGTCCGACGACAAGCCATTTCGCATGGGTGTGCAGTGGGTCAATCGGCCGGACCAGAATTTTCGTGGCTTTTCCGGCACCATTGCCAGCGGCGTCATTTGCCCCGGCGATGCGATCGTCGTTGCCGGTTCCGGCCGCGGCTCAAATATCAAATCAATCACGACCTACGACGGCGATCTCGACGAAGCCCGCGCCGGCGATGCCGTGACGCTGACGCTCGCTGATGAAGTCGATGCGTCGCGTGGCGATCTGCTGGTGCCGCCGGACGACCGGCCGGAAGTCGCCGACCAATTTTCCGCTCATCTGGTCTGGATGCATGATGAGCCGCTTCTGCCGGGTCGCCCGTATCTGCTGAAGATCGGCACACGCACGGTTTCCGCCAGCATCACCGAGATCAAGCACAAGGAAGACCTCACCAGCTTTCAGAAGCTGGCCGCTAAAACGCTCAGCCTCAACGAGATCGGTGTCGTCAACATCGAGACGCACGAACCGATTGCATTCGACCCGTATGAGACGATCCGCGAGACCGGCGCCTTCATCCTGATCGACCGGCTCAGCAATCAGACCGCGGCGGCGGGTATGATCCGCTTCGGCCTGCGCCGCGCCACCAACGTACACTGGCAGTCGATTTCCGTTACGCCGACGTCCCGCGCCGAACTCAAGGCACAGAAACCCTGCTGCCTGTGGTTCACCGGATTGTCCGGTTCCGGCAAATCCACCATCGCCAATTTTCTCGAACAAAAGCTGCAGGCGCACGGCCAGCACACCTTCATTCTCGATGGCGATAACGTCCGTC
>JAEZBU010000129.1 GCA_023426855.1 Pseudomonadota bacterium
CGGAAACACCGTAGAAACTCCAGCGGAAACCACTGACCAGATACACCACCGGATTGAACAAGCTGACGGTGCGCCAGACCGGCGGCAACACGTCGAGCGAATAGAACGTTCCGCCGAGAAACGTCAGCGGCGTGATGACCAGCAGCGGCACGACCTGCAGTTTCTCAAAGCCATCGGCCCAGATGCCAATGATGAATCCGAGCAGACTGAACGTGATTGCGGTCAGTAGAAGAAACGCGATCATCCACACCGGATGCGCGATGGTCAGCGGCACGAACAGGCTCGCTGTTGCCAGCACGATCAGGCCGAGAATGATCGACTTCGTCGCCGCTGCGCCGACATAGCCAATCATAACCTCGTAGAACGACACCGGCGCTGACAGGATTTCGTAGATCGTCCCCGTGAAGCGCGGGAAGTAAATGCCGAACGAGGCGTTGGCGACGCTCTGCGTCAGCAGCATCAGCATGATCAGGCCGGGCACGATGAACGCGCCATAGCTGACGCCTTCGATCTGCGGAATGCGCGCGCCGATCGCCGCGCCGAACACCACGAAATACAGCGACGTCGAGATCACCGGCGAGACGATGCTTTGCAGCAGCGTGCGGGCCGTTCGGGCCATCTCGAAATAATAGATCGCGCGGATGGCATGAACGTTCATCGGCTTTGCCTCACGAGATCGACAAAGATTTCTTCGAGTGAGCTCTGCGAGGTGCGCAGATCACGGAACCGTATGCCCGCAGCTGTGAGATCCGCGAGCAGCGTATTGATGCCGGTGCGCTGCGCGGTGGCATCGTAGGTGTAGATCATCTCGGCCCCGCCATGGACCAGCGACAGGTCATGCGCAGACAGTGCAGCCGGAATTGCAGCCAGTGGCTCGTGCAGTTCGAGAATGAGCTGCTTTTTCCCGAGCTTGCGCATCAGCTCCGCCTTCTGCTCCACGACGACGAGTTCGCCATGATTGATGACGCCGATACGGTCGGCCATCTGCTCGGCCTCTTCGATGTAATGCGTCGTGAGGATGATGGTGACGCCCTGGTCGCGCAGTGACCGCACGACGCCCCACAGATCCTGACGCAGTTCCACGTCGACGCCTGCCGTCGGCTCGTCCAGGAACAGGATGCGCGGTTCATGCGACAGCGCCTTCGCGATCAGAACGCGACGCTTCATGCCGCCGGACAGCGTCATGATCTTGCTGTCTTTCTTGTCCCACAGAGACAGATCGCGCAGCACTTTCTCGATATGCGCGGGATTTGCCGACTTGCCGAACAGACCGCGGCTGAAACTGACAGTTGCCCATACGGTTTCGAATGAGTCGGTGGTCAGTTCCTGCGGAACCAATCCGATCAGCGACCGGCTGGCGCGATAGTCGCGGACGATATCGTGACCATCGACGGTGACGCTGCCGCCCGTGCTGTTCACGATCCCGCAAACGATGCTGATCAGCGTCGTCTTGCCGGCGCCGTTGGGACCGAGCAGCGCGAAGATTTCACCGCGCTGGATGTCGAGACTGACACCTTTCAGCGCCTGGAAACCAGAGGCATAGGCCTTCTGGACATTGGCGATCGATATGATCGGCGCATTGGGATGTGATTGGGGCATGCAGGTCGACCTGCGCAGGGAATGAGGATGGGGATACGCGGAATACACGGTTCTGGGCGAACAAGCCACACGCGGGGCTCAAGGCCGCGCGTTCATGACCTGCAAAATCGGCGAACGTGCGACGAAGCAAGAAACGCCACTGCCGTCACTCGCCCATCTTCGGCTTAACCGCCGGCCGGCGCTGCGTGTACCATACAAATACGCCGCTAAACATAAGCGCGACGGCCGACGATGCAGCAAACGATCCGATCAATCCGAAACTCTCGACGGTCGAACCAAGTACCGTAAAGAATGCGACAAACGATTGCAGGGACAAGGCAACGCCCCGCATCAGTGCGATGACGGGCCGCCACCCCCAGCGCGCGTGTGTAAACGTCCCAATCACCGTCAGGATCACCGGATACGTTGCCGCGACGCCGCTGAGTTCCGGACCCAGAAAATCGACCGACATCGTAATCAGGATAATCAGCGCGGCGGTCGCCAGCATGCGGACCGGAATATCCCACCACGGCAGGGCACCTGGGCCGGTGCTGTCGGGAGCCGGTGTGATGAGCAGATAGGACGTGGCAAGGGCAAGCGAGCCGATCGCAGCAGCAGCCCATAGCGACAAACCATGACCACTCAACGAATATCCGACGATGCCATAGGCAAGAAATCCTGCCAGCAGGCTCAGGGGCCAGGCTGCCCGCCGCGCAACAGTCGAAAACGCGAAGGCAAATGAGGCCAGTCCGACCGTGCCCAGCAAGGTGCCCACGGCCGTATCGGCTACGAACTTTTCGCCATGATCCAAGCCCAGGAAGAACAGGATCGGCCCCGTCATCCAGGGCAGCCCCATGATCAGGCCGCCAAAGGTCGGCCCCCAGCGCCGGGCGGCGAGACTGACCAACGCCACAAGGATGGGCGTGAGAGTGATCTTGAGAACGAACAGCATGGCCGCCTTGTCGCGCGTGGAATCGTGAAGAGCAGAGAGATACGCTCAGCCGGTTCTTTGCCGGCTCTCACCCGCAAGACGGCCTGTGGGAGGAGCATTCGGCGGGAACAATAGCAGCCGGCGAAGATAGCGCAATCTGGTGACGTTCGGCCTCGCTACTGGCGCGGATATTGGCTGCAGACGAAACGCGCGAGGCATTGCTGGATGGGCTGCCCCGTCAAAATCATCTGCGTTTCGCAGGCTTGGACGCAATCCTCATAGGTCCATTGCCGCCATGGGTACTGATCGCACCTCTTTTCGTTGATGCATGCCTGTAGCGTCGTGCCGGGAGGCAGGTTGTCACGACAGCCCTGAACGCAGTCCTTGTACGTAGCCGCCCAAGTCACATCCAGAACTGCTCCGGCAATCCCCACCGCGCACAATAGTCCAATCAGCCAACCCCGCATGGCTGGAGTCCTTTCCCTCAAGGCCTCCGCTCCCGAAGATCAGCGTAATCGTCAGACTACTTACTTTCCAACTGCCTTATCCACCTTCTCGACATTTCGAGCACAAGGTGTGGCGCTGTTCCACCATAACTGGTCCGGCTTTTCACGGAATTGCCAACGCTGAGCACGTTGAAGACGTCATCGGTGATGCGCGGCTCGACTTCCTGCATCGTCTTCAGCGGCAATTTCTCCAGATCGACGCCTGCTGATTCGGCAGCGGCGACAATACGGCCGGTAACATGATGGGCATCACGAAACGGCAGGTTCAGCTTCTGCACCAGCCAGTCGGCAAGATCGGTCGCCGTCGAATATCCGCGCCCGGCAGCCTGACGCATGGCCTCCGGCTGGGGTTGCATATCCTCGACCATGCCGGCCATTGCCGCGAACACCAGCGCGAGGCTATCCAGCGCGTCGAAGGTGACTTCCTTGTCCTCCTGCATGTCCTTTGAGTAGGTCAGCGGCAGGCCTTTCATCACCATCAGCAGGCTCTGGAACGCACCCGCGATGCGGCCCACCTTGGCGCGCGCCAGTTCGGCGGCGTCCGGATTGCGCTTCTGCGGCATGATCGACGAACCGGTGGTGAAGCGGTCGGACAGCTTGATGAAGCCGAACTGCGGCGTCATCCAGATCACGATCTCTTCCGCCAGCCGCGACATGTGCATCGCAGAGATGCTGGCAGCCGCCAGCGTTTCGAGCACAAAATCGCGATCCGACACACCATCGAGCGAGTTCGCGGTCGGGCGGTCGAAGCCCAGTGCCTTGGCGGTCATGTCGCGGTCGATCGGGAACGAGGTTCCAGCAAGTGCGGCCGACCCGAGCGGGCATTCATTGAGACGCTGACGTGCATCTTTCAGACGCCCGCGATCCCGCGACAGCATCTCGACATAGGCCAGGCAGTGATGGCCGAACGTGACCGGCTGGGCCGGCTGCAAGTGCGTGAATCCCGGCATGACTGTCGCCGCATGAGCCTCGGCCTGACGCGCCAGGGCAAGCTGCAGACGAACAATCGCAGCATCCATGGCGTCGATGCGATCACGGACGTAGAGGCGGAAATCGAGCGCGACCTGATCGTTACGCGAGCGGGCGGTGTGCAGGCGACCGGCCGGTTCGCCGATCAACTCCTTCAGGCGGGACTCGACGTTCATGTGAACGTCTTCGAGTGCGCGGGAGAACTTGAAGGTGCCACCTTCGATTTCGGCCAGAACCTTGTCGAGCCCGTCCTGGATGCTGGCTTCGTCGGCCTTGGAGATGATGCCCTGCGCCGCCAACATCGCCGCATGCGCCTTGGAGCCGCGGATATCCTGCGGCGCCATCACCTTGTCGAAACCGATGGAGGCGTTTATCTCCTCCATGATCTCGGCCGGTGACAGGGCAAAGCGCCCTCCCCACATCGCG
>JAEZBU010000235.1 GCA_023426855.1 Pseudomonadota bacterium
ATGCGCGCAACCTTCACATGTTTGGCGGCACTCATCGGAATGATGGGCGCTGAGGCTGCGGAGGCTGCGTCGCTCCGCGTTTCTCCGGTGACGCTGGATCTGCGCATGCCGCGCGGTTCCGCGACCATGACTTTGAGAAATGACGCTGACAGACCCATTGATGTGCAGGTCCGGGTGTTTCGCTGGACGCAGAAAGGCGGCGTTGACCAATACGAGACCACCTCCGCGGTCGTGGCAAGTCCCCCCGCAACGCGTCTCGCCCCGCACGTCGATTACACGATACGCGTGGTGCGAACCTCAAAGGCGCCCATTGCCACTGAGGAAAGCTATCGCGTCATCATCGATGAGATCCCGACCAATCTCGTGAGGCGATCGGGAACGGTCAATTTCGTGATGCGCCACTCGATCCCGGTTTTCTTCCGCAATCCGCAGGCGCGGGGGGCGAAGGTATCATGGAGGCTTGCGCAGGTCGGCGGCAAGCTGAAGCTGATCGCGGAGAATACCGGCGGCACGCGGCTGAGGATTTCTAATCTTTCACTGCTGCACGGCGACGGCCAAGCCTACGCAAAAAAGGGACTGGCCGGTTACGTGCTCGCTGGCGCGGCGAAGGAATGGCCAGTCGATCTGGGACGCCGACGGCCCGCATCACCACTCAAACTCAAGGCTCACAGCCAGCTCGGCGCAGTCGATGAAATCGTGCCGTTCATCAATCGTTGAGCGATGTGCTGTCGCGATGGCCGCTGGCCTGATCGCGCTTACCCCGGCCTTGGCCGAGCCGATGACGACCATACCTCGTCCAAAAGCTGGTGCGGGCGTGATGGAAGAACGCAAGCTGTTTCTGGAGGTGGTGATCAATGGCTTCTCGACTGGCGTGATCGCTGCATTCAAGGAAGCCCCTGGCGGAGGGCTGACTGCAGCACCGGACGATCTTTTGGCTGCCGGCCTCAAGCCGGTTGAGCAGGCGCGCAGCGCCGACGGCCGCATTGCCCTCGATGGTCTGCCGGATGTTTCCTATCGCGTCGACGAAAACGCGCAAAGATTGATCGTCGAGACTTCAGATGCGGCCAGGATTTCACGCGTCATCGATGCGCGTGCGCGCCGTCAGGATGATCTGCCCGAGCCTCGAGCGGATTACGGCGCGATCCTCAATTATTCGCTGTTCGCTGCAACGGGCGCGCTTCAGGATCGCGAATTTGGACATTTGGATAGTTTATCCGGATCGTTCGATCTGCGACTTTCGGGGCCGCAAGGCACGCTAAGCCACTCTTTCGTGGCTGGGCAGGCCGGCGATTGGTTGGATGACGTCGTCCGTTTGCGGACTGCGTGGGCCTATTCCGATCCGCTCAAAATGATCACTTATCGCGCCGGTGATTTGATCAGCGGCTCCTTATCATGGACCAGATCGGTCAATCTCGGCGGCGCCCAGGTACAACGCAATTTTCAATTGCGCTCCGATTTGGTCACCACGCCGTTGCCCTCGTTTGCCGGTTCCGCCGCCGTACCTTCGACCATTGAGGTCTACACGCAGAATGCGCGCACATGGACGGGCCGCGTCGATCCCGGCCCATTTGAAGTCGTCAATTTGCCGGTTGTCGGTCAATCGGGCGAAACGCGTGTTGTGCTGAAGGATAGCCAGGGGCGCGAGACCGTTGCGTCATTGCCGTTCTATTCCTCAGACAAGCTGCTCCGGGAAGGACTGCTGGATTTTTCGATGGAAGCCGGATTGCCCCGCCGCAGCATAGGGGTCGAATCCTTTGATTATGACGACAATCCTTTTGCGATTTTGAGCGCCAGATATGGCTTTTCAAATCGGCTCACGCTTGAGGGGCACGTGGAGGTCGGTTCCGATTTGGCGAATGGCGGCATGGGCGCGGTGTTCCTTCTTGGTCGCTACGGTATTGCGTCGCTTGCCGGAGCCGGCAGTTTGCACGATGACCGATTAGGTGGTTTGGCGAGCGCCGCGCTGACACTCAGGTGGCAGGACTGGTCGCTCTATGGCCGCGTGCAACGCACACTCGGCGATTACGAGGACGTGGCTTCCGTCAGTGCAAAATCCGCGTGGAGCAAAGATGTCGATAACCGCCGCAGGGGTGCCGCTCCCTCGGCTATCGACCAAATTTCGGTCGGCATCCCGATCCCTATAAGCGGCGCCAATCTGCAATTGTCGTACGCGCGCATCGATAGTGATATCTGGCGAAACAGCGAAGTCGTCAGCGTGAATTATGTGCAACAGCTATCGTCGCAGGCGGTTTTTCGCGCTTCCCTTTTTCAAAATCTCACAGGCGACAAAAATATCGGGCTTTACGCAGGCGCAAGCATTTCGCTCGGTAACGGGATTTCTGCGAGCGCCGGATATGATCACCGTGACTACGGCTCCCGTTTTATCGCGGATGTCATGAAATCCGAAAAACCTGAAGTCGGCAGTGTCGGTTGGCGCGCGCGCGTGATGGAGGGTGACGATCCTATCCGATCCGTGAGCGCCAGCTATCGCGCACCGATCGCCCGTTTTGAAACCACAGTAACGCAATATGGCGGCGACGTCCGTGCCACGGCTTCGGCAGAGGGCGCACTGGTTCTCGCCGGTGGTGGGCTGTTCGCGACGCATCGCATCTACGATTCATTCGCGGTCGTGAATGTCGGCGCGCCGGATGTCGAGGTTACCTACCAGAACCGTTTCGTCGGCGTCACGGATCGCTGGGGGCGTATCCTGGTGCCGAATCTGCATTCGTATCATCCGAACGCGATCGCGATTGATCCAAGCAACCTTCCGGTAGACGCACAGATTCCGTCGACAAAGGAAATTGTCGTGCCAGCGGCTGGCGCTGGCGTTGTGGTGAACTTCGGTATCGAGGAAGCCAGCCGCACCGCCATCGTTGTCTTCGTGGATGCCACAGGCGTTCCGCTGAAAGCTGGCGCGGCTGGCCGGTTGGAAGGTGCGGATGCCGAGTTTGTCGTCGGCTACGACGGCGAGGCATTCCTCGAGCAATTGGCGCCAAACAATATTGCAATCGTCGAACTTCCGGACGGAAACACGTGCCGTGCCGACTTCTCTTATCGGGCCGATCCCGGCAGTCAGGTCAGGATTGATGGGGTTTCATGTCTATGAACCCGTATCGTTACTGCTGTGTGCAGATTATCGCGTTGACGGCATTGCTATTCAGCGGGACGGTCGTTCGCGCGCAAACATGCACTGTCCAAATCTCCGACATGAATTTTGGCGCAGCGGTCGACACGCTGTCCGGCGCGGCGACCGACACCACCGCGGCACTGACCTACAACTGCAGCGGCGGCGATCCGGCGGATCGCGTACTCATATGCGTGCATCTGGAGGACGGCAGCGTGCCTGGTTCGGGTGGCTCCCGTCGTATGGCCGGCGGCGGCAGCTATTTGAACTATCAGATCTATCAGAGTGCCGACCGAACAGTCGTATGGGGGAGTGCCAGCAGCAGCACGTCTCCGCCCCCGATTGCCGCGATTATCGGAGGCGATGGAACTGCATCCGGCCAGATGACTCTGTATGGGCGTTTGTTTGGTGGGCAGTCCACGGCAGAGGCGGCCGCATATGTTTCGACTTTCTCTGGCGGTAACGCCGAAGCGCGCTATCGCGTCACCGACGATAATGACTGTACGAGCATGGCCGGCATGCCGACCGCAGCTGTGAGCTTCGCGGTTGAAGCGGTTGTCGCCAAGGATTGCATCGTTGCAACCCAAGCCGTGAACTTCGGTGCGCACGGCTCCCTGCAGCACAACGTCGATGCGACCGGCTCGGTCTCGGTTCAATGCACGCCCGCGACGGATTACACGATCAAGCTCAATGGAGGGAATGCCGATGGCGCTTCGACGGCGCGTCAGATGTCTAAGGGTTCGGAAACAGTCGCCTACGATCTCTATCGCGACGGTGCACGCAGTCAGCATTGGGGCGACAGCGAAGGATCCGTCGCAGCCGATATCGGCAACGGGACCGAGCAAATGCACACCGTCTATGGTCGTGTACCGCCGCAGCCGACGCCAACGGCGGGCACATATACGGATACCGTTATCGTGACCGTAGACTATTGAATGTGAAACTCAGGGCTCCGGCGATCCGTTGCCTGAAGTTGAGCAGAGAACGGTGATCAGCCGATCGCCAAATGCGGTGTGATAAGCTCGGTCGGATTATGGCCTCAAAACCGATCATGACCGGCAGCGCCTGCCAGAATCAAAGGCTCAAAAACCCGAGTACATAAGCCGTCCAGGCACCGGCATTTCGGCGCGAAGAATTGTCCCGGTTTCGGATTCGGTAATGAACAGACTACGGCGTCCTTCACCACCGTAGGCCATATTCGTCGTGTGTGAGCCATGGCGAGATTGGACACGCAAGATGGGTTCTCCGGCCGGACTGAAAAGCCAGATCGCGCCGAGTCCGATATGAGCCACCACGAGATTGCCCGCTTCATCCATGGCGAGGCCGTCAGGGCCGCCGCCACCGGAGAGCTGGATAAATGTCCCAACCTTTGCGACTGAGCCATCGCGCATCAGCGGCACCCGCCATATAGCGTTGGCGCGCGTTACGGCGACATAGAGCACGCTTTCGCTGGGATCGAGCACGATCCCGTTGGGGCTTGGAATGTTGTCGAGCAGGCAGTCGATCTGGCCATTTGCCCGCACCCTGAAAACCCGGCCGGTGGGATCGTGCCAGCCGGTGAGGCCCTGGTCGGTGAAATACAGGTCGCCATTCGAGGCGAATACGAGATCGTTTACGGCTTTGAGGCGCTCGAGACGCACGCGCGGCACAAACGGCGAAATTTTCCCGGTGTCAGGATCAAGAATGACAATTCCGTTTTTGTAGTCGGCGATAAAGATGCGGCCGTCTTTGTGGATCTTCAGCCCGTTCGGTTCGCCGTCATATTCCGTGATCAACGTGAACTTGCCGGCCTCGTCGATGCGAAATACGCGCCCCCATGGAATATCGACGCAATAGAGGCGGCCTTCGTGATCGAAGGATGGACCTTCCAGGAGTGAATGAGCCGGCAGAACACCTGGCTGATGACGATGCCATTCCGAGGTCGGCTCCGACTTGCGGAACTCGTCGGGCAGGCGCGTAAATACTGTGGCCTCGGTGACTGGTGGCGGCGCGAACATCGGTCAATGGCTCCGGATTATTTAAGGGCTGCGGGTAGCCACAAGACGATCCCGGGCACCGCGTAAAGCAGGAACGAGAAAGCCACGATAATAATGGCGTAGGGAGCGGAGGCCCACGCGATCTCGCCGAGCGTTCGATCTGGCGCGATTGAGCTGATGGCGAAAAGATTGAGCCCCATCGGCGGCGTCAACGCGCCAAGTTCGATGAAGATCACGAGGATGATGCCGACCCAGATCCCGTTGAAACCAAGTGCCATCAGGCTGGGATAGAGCAGCGGCACGGTCAGCAGCATGATCGACAGGCCATCGACGAACATGCCGATGACGGCGTAAACCGCCAAAAGGATGCAGAAGAAGAAGAACTGAGAAACGTCGAGCGCGGTCATCCAGTCCGCCAACCCGCGTCCAATCCCGGACGATACGACGGCGAAGTTCAGCACCTGGGCGTTGATGGTGATGAACATGATCGTGGCGCTGGTCAGTAGTGCGTTGCGCAGGGCGACCCAGAATTTAGCCAGGGTAAGTTCCCGATAGGCCACGGCCAGGACCAACGCGAGCAGTGAACCGAACGCTGATGCCTCTGTGGGTGTAACGACGCCCGTATACATGCCGCCGATGACCGCCGTGATCAGCCCGATGATCGGAAACGCGTCACGGGCAGCCCGGCCTATGTCGAGGCCAGCCGAGGGTTCGTGCTTGGGCGTCAGGCTTGGTGTGATCAGGGTGCGGATGGCGACGTAGAGTGAGAATATCAGTGCCAATAGAATGCCGGGAATGATACCCGCCATGAACAGGTCGATGACCGACTCCTGCGTCATGGACCCGTAGACGATAAGCGGAATACTCGGTGGAATGAGGATCCCGAGACAACCACCTGCGGTAAGTGTGCCGAGCGTCAGGTTGTCAGCGTAGCCCCGCGAGCGCATTTCCTTGACAGCGACGGTGCCGACAGTCAGCGCGGTGGCGACCGAGGAGCCGGCGATGGCCGAGAAGATGGCGCAACCGGCAATGTTCGTTTGTGCGAGGCCGCCCGGCACCCGGCTGAACAGGCCCGAGATGCCAGAGTAGAACCGCCCCGCGATGCCGCTCTGAAGGATCAGCTCGCCCATCAGTACGAAAAGCGGGATGGCGACGAGGCTGAAATTCGTTGTGGTGTTGAAGACAATGTCACCGAACGTGGGCCACAACATCGTCCCGCTTGCCATCGTGATCCCCACGATGCCAACGAAGCCCATTGCGGCGCCAATAGACACGCCGAACGCCAGGGTCGAAATCAGCAGGATCCCGTAGATCGCAAGAAGATCAGTCCACGGCATTCAGGCGCCCCTCTTGAGGAAGCTGGCCTCGCCAGAGGCGAAGAGCACACACAGTTCCCCACTCGAGGAACGCGATGGCCAGGACACCAAAGCCAAACGGCATCACGGCCTGGGGGATGACGAGCGGTGTCTCGGAAGGCTGCAGAGACCGGGTGCCAAACGACGCGCTCGCTGCAACAAGATCGAAAGTCGCATCCGCGAGGACGACACATGTAACGGCACCGATGATGGCCGTAATGATCTCAAGAACTGCCCGGGGGCGGGGCGGGAAGAAGGACATCAGACCCTCGACCCGCAGAAAGCGCCCCTCGCGCAACGCCGGCACGAAACACAACATCGTCGCGGCGGTGAAGAAATAGCCCGCATATTCGTCGGCGATCTGCGTCGACATGCCGAACAGTGTCCGGCCCGCGATCTCGACATTCATCAGCACGACCATGGCAATGACCATTGCCGCGCCGATGACCAGCCCAATCCATTGCACCACGTCGAGGGCGCGGGACACAAACGGTATGCGGTCCATGAAGGCTATCCGTTGTTTTCGGGACTAGCGCCGCGCGGTCAGCTGCACGCCTTCACAGCGGTTGCAAGCATGTCCTTGCCCACCGGACCGACCTTTCCGGCCCAGTCATTGGCGATCGGCGCAGTGATCTCGCGCAGACGTGCGATTTCTTCAGGCGTGGCGTCCTTGAGCGTCATGCCCTTTTCCGTCAGCGTCTGACGTGCCGTCTTGTCCGCGGCAATCAGCTCGGCGCGATACTTCGGAGCCCATTCCTCGGTCTTTGCCAGAAGCGTCTTGCGCAGGTCTTCCGGCAGAGCGTCGAGCGCAGCCTGGTTCACCACGATCGCCTGATGCGCGAGCGTCAGATTGATCATGAAGCCGAACTTGGTAACTTCATTGAACTTCCAGTCCAGTGCCGGGACCGCGGCGGTGAATGCGCCGTCGACGACGCCGCGCTGCAGTGCGGGGATGACTTCGGCGGGCGTAATGGTGACGCCGGAGGCACCCGCGAGCCGCATCATTTCGGCCTGTTCGCGGTTCCAGGAGCGCACCTTCAGGTTTTTGAGGCCATCGATGCCGTCGACCGGCTTGGCGAGCCAGAGCTGCTGCGGGGGCATGACCCACTGCATGATCGACGCTGATTTGAATTTGCCGCCAAGCACATCGTTGATCGGCTTATCGATGGCCGGTGCCAGGGTATCGTAGAACTTGTCCATCGATGTGCAGGAGAACGGCATCGACAGAGCATTCAGCTCGGGCACGTCACCTGCCACGAAACCGAACGCCACATCGCCCATCTCGACCTGGCGCGAACCGACGACGCGTAACACATCGGCGGCCTTGTAAGGCAGCTCTCCAGCCGAGAATACCGTGATCTTCAGGCGACCGTTGGTTGCGGTCTCAACGTCTTTCGCGAACGCCCGATGCAAGGTCGTCGGCTTATCGTTGGCCGCGAAGTACGTGTAAAATTTCCAGGAAACATCGGCTGCGCTGGCGTCTCTGGCGCCAAGCATCGCAAGCGCGGCAAACGCGCAGATTCCCACTGTCTTCATACGCATGAGATTGGTCCTCCCGTGACCCGATCGTTTTCAATTCGCCATGCAAGGGCTTCAACTTTTGGCGGAGTGTCGTTGGTCGGATGAAGCGTGTCAATCGATTTTGCGCGAGTTTGACATTTGATGATCGAGTTTGGTAGCAATCGTGCATTGGCAAAGGTACGGACGTGGAAACCAAGACAGCATCAGCGCGCGTCGGTCTGATCCCGGCGCAGCGTCACGCGGAAATCCTGCAAATTCTCAAGGCCGATGGCGCTGCCTCGGTGCAACAGCTTGCCGAGAGCATGGGAGCTTCGGTCTCAACGATCCGGCGTGATCTCGAAACGCTGGAGCAAGGTGGTTTTCTCGATCGATCCTTTGGCGGCGCAAGCCTGCGCGCGCGCGCGCTCGCAACTCTAGAAACGGGCCAAGCGGTTGCCGAGCACATCCTGCGCTCGGAGAAAGAAGCGATAGCGCGCGCCGCGGCCAAACTTATCGAAGCCCATCAGGCGGTGATCCTCGATAGTGGTTCGACGGTGGTGGAAGTTGCGCGTGAGATTGCGCGCGGACAGTTGCCGTTGACCGTAATTACCAACGACCTGACCGTAGGGCAGATCCTGTCCGAGCATCCGCGCATCCGGCTGCTGGTTACGGGCGGCACCGTGCGGCCGGGCTCATCAACGCTTCTCGGGGCTCCGGGTGAGGAATTGCTTGCAACAATCCGCGCCGATCTGGCGTTCGTCGGCGCACACGCCGTTACCGAAGCTGGGATCAGCGAAACCAATCTCGATGTGGTGCGGATAAAGCAAGCCATCTTGCGGGCGTCGAGACGCGCTGTGATCGTTGCCGATCACTCCAAGTTTGGCGAGCCATCCGTTTTTCACGCAGCGAAACTGGAGGCCGGCTCGGTACTCGTTACCGATGAGCGCGCGACGCCCGCTGTCATCGACAAATTTCGCGAAAACGGCGTTGAAGTCATCGTGGCGCCATTGGGGGCAGAGTGATCTCCGCCCTTCATCTCGTTGCGGACGACCTTACCGGAGCACTCGACTCGGCGGCCGGTTTCGCTTGTCCGGCAACGCCCGTCGCTGTCTCGTGGGCGCCGTCACCTGCGCTTCCCGCCAGTTTGTCGGCTTACTCAACTGAAACACGCGACAGCACAGCGGAATGTGCTGCCACGCGCGCGTCCGCCGCTGCCGATATCGCGCGCCAAAGATCGGATCGCCCGCTTCTGTTTAAAAAGCTCGACAGCCTTCTGCGTGGTCATCCGGTACTCGAACTTGCGGCGTTCGCTGAACGTGCGGGCTGCGATCGCGTCGTGCTGGCTCCCGCTCATCCCTCGTTGGGTCGCATCACCCGAGGAGGCTGGCAGTATGTCAGGAATGCCGAAGGGGAATACCAGCGCATTCTGCGTGATCTTGCTGGCGAATTGAATGCGGCGGGTTTTGCTACCAGGCCGGACCACGCCACATCGGACAAGCCGACGGTCACGCTCGCCGATGCCGAAAATGATGCTGATCTGCACGCGCTCGTCGCTCGCGAGCGTGATCGAGGGGACCGCATCTTGTGGTGTGGCAGCGGCGGACTTGCTCAGGCCCTTACAGGCAGGACACCGCAGCGGCTGGCGGTGCCAAGCGGCCGTGTGCTCGCGGTGATCGGCTCGGATCATTCCGTGGCGCGCGATCAAGTCGAAGCATTGCATCAGCGGGATCCGGCAGCGGTTGTCTCGTGGACGGAGCGTGACGCCCCCGCGACACTGGCTGACGCCATCAATCGTCGACTAGACAGCGGGACGATGGCCGTTATCGTTCCCAACTTGGCGATCTGTTCACGGACGGACGCGGCGCGGGCCATCGCGACGATGCTCAATGCCCTGCTGCCGCGGGTCAGCAGACCAGACGCTTTGTTTTGCAGCGGAGGCGAGACGTTGCGGATGGTTTGCGACGTTCTCGACGCTGATGCGCTTCTGTGCGAGGGCTTTGTGTCGGGAGGAATTCCGCTTAGCCGACTTCGTGGTGGTCGATGGTCCGGAATTGCTGTGATGTCGAAATCCGGCGCTTTCGGAACATCGGGTACCCTGGTCGA
>JAEZBU010000256.1 GCA_023426855.1 Pseudomonadota bacterium
CTCTTGGGCTTGGCTGCTTGACACCCGCCACTCGAAGTGGGTATCGAAGTTCATGTCGCGAAAATGTCACAGTTGTGACGTTGATGTGTGCTCGCCACGTGCCACCGCGCAGCCAGCCTTTGTGAGCTTAAGAACTCTGATCGCCGATACGCTGTGCGTTCGAATTGGGAGAGCAGCCGGACAGAGGTAGCGCAAGCTGCCCACCGGTCCAGGAGAGATGCGCGAATGACGGCTGCTGAAACCGATACGGCAGCGGATGGCACGCTCGACGACGAGCGCTTGCCGTTCCCTGAGTCGAGACCGCTGGCATTCTGGATCGGCCTGGTCGTCGTCGTCCTGTCGCTGATTTCCGGCCTGTCGACCTACTTCATTCTCACCGGCCTCACGCCGATCACGCCACGCAACGAAATCGTCGTGGCCGTACTGTTCACCAACGTCGTGCTGATTGCCGCGATGATTGGCGTGCTGGCATGGCAGGGCATCGGGCTATGGCGCGCATGGCGGGCCAAAGTCGCCGGCGCCCGTCTGCACATTCGCATCGTCGGGCTGTTCAGCATCATTGCGGCGCTTCCGGCGATCCTGCTGGCGATCGGCGCCACCACGACGTTTTCGCGCTCGCTCGATGGCTGGTTCTCGACGCGCACGCGCGAAATCGTCGAGAACTCACTCGACGTCGCCAACGCCTATCTCGAAGAGCACGGCCAGGTCATCCGCACCGACATCGTCAACATGGCGAAGGATCTCGACGATGCCTTCGACGACATGCATGACGACCAGGCCAAGCTGCGCAGCCTGCTGATCGCCCAGGCCGGGTTGCGGGATCTGCCGGCCGCCTACATCATCGATGCTCAAGGCAAACCGATCGTGTCGGCGCTGGAGGATGAGCGGGTCCCGTATCTGCAGCCACCGCTGGCCATCATCGCGGCAGCAGAGGGCGGACAGGTGCCGCTGCTGATGCCGATCAACACATATCGCGTCGCCGCGGTTACGAAGTTGTCGGCCTATCCCGGCTCTTATCTCTACGTGGCGCGTGGCGTCAGTCCGAAAGTGCTCGGACATCTGCGGCGAACACAAGCTGGTGTAGCCGAATATGAGGAGTTGCGACAGCGCCGCGGTGGGCTCAAAATCGCGCATGGGCTCATGTATTTCATGATCTCGCTCACCGCGCTGCTTGCGGCGATCTGGGTGGGCTTGTGGTTCGCAGGTAAATTCGTTGCGCCGATCCGGCGTTTGATTGCCGGTGCGCAGCAGGTTTCGAGGGGCAACTTGAACGTGACGTTGCCGGTCCGTCGCGGCGAGGGCGATTTGAGGCGCCTGTCGCAGACCTTCAATACGATGACGAGCGAGCTGAAAACCCAGCGCGATGCGCTGGTCACCGCCAACGAACAGCTCGTGGAACGCCGCATGTTCATGGAAGCGGTGCTGACCGGCGTGTCTGCCGGCGTCATCGGCGTCGACCAGAGCGGCTATGTGATGATCGCCAACCGTTCCGCGGAAAAGCTGCTCGGCGTCAGCGCCGAAGATCTCGTCGGCAAGCAGCTCGACGAGACGGTTCCCGAATTCGGAGAACTTCTGACCAAGGCTGAAGATCAGCATACACGGCATCGCGTGCAGCATCAGGTGACACTGAGCGGCACGGGCGAGGAACGCACGTTCTCGGTGCGTGTCACGCGCGAGGCGGATGGCGGCGACGATCAGGGCATCGTCGTGACTTTCGACGACATCAGCGAGCTGGTATCGGCGCAGCGCACATCGGCCTGGGCGGACGTGGCGCGTCGTATTGCGCACGAAATCAAGAATCCGCTAACGCCAATCATTTTGTCGGCGGAGCGCATTCGCCGCAAATATGGCAAGGTCATCACCGATGACCGGGAGACGTTCGACAAGCTGACCGCGACAATCGAGAGGCAAGCCGGTGACATCAAGACCATGGTGGATGAGTTCGCGTCGTTCGCACGCATCCGTCAGCCGGTCATGGAACCTGGCGATCTTCGCGATACCGTGCAGGAGCCAGTCATTCTGTTCCGCGAAAGCCATCCCAATGTCGCTTACACGATGAACCTTCCCGAAGAACCTCTGATGGGCGCATTCGACCGCCGCCTCATCACGCAAGCCGTCACCAATCTGGTCAAGAACGCTACGGAAGCGGTAGAGTCCGCCGCTGAAAGCGCCGAAAGCGGCTGGTCAGGTTCTGTCGAGGCGAATGTCCGCGGCACCGACACGCGGCTCGAAATAGAAGTTATCGACAACGGTATCGGCTTGCCGAAGCAGAACCGCTCGCGCCTGTTCGAGCCGTATGTCACCACCAAAGGCCACAAAGGCACCGGCCTGGGCCTCGCTATTGTTCAGAAGATCGTCGAGCAGCACGAGGGCCTGCTCGAACTGGAAGACGCACCACCGGCACCCGGGCGTAGCCGCGGCGCGTTGATCCGGATTTCGATCCCCATTCGCAACGAGCCCAATAACAAGCCCGATTTGACATCCGTGGCGGCCGAGTAGCCGTTTACGTACGCTGCGCCCATCGCTGGGAGGCAAGGAGTGACCGATGGCGACTGACATCCTGGTTGTCGACGACGAAGCCGACATCCGTGAACTTGTTTCCGGCATCCTGGAAGACGAGGGGCATCGCTGCCGGCTCGCGCGTGACAGCGACGAAGCCTTGCGGCTGATCGAAGAGCGGCGACCGCATCTCGTCATCCTCGACATCTGGCTGCAGGGCAGCCGGCTCGACGGCCTCGAGGTGCTGTCCATCATCAAGAAGGTCCACCCGGATCTTCCGGTGGTGATCATCTCCGGTCACGGCAATATCGAAACCGCCGTTACCGCCATCCGCCGCGGCGCCTACGACTACATCGAGAAGCCGTTCAAATCCGACCGGCTGCTGCTGGTGACGATGCGCGCGCTGGAAGCCTCCAGCCTGCGCCGTGAGGTCAAGCAGCTCAAGGAGCGCTCGACGCAGAGCGCGGAAATGATCGGTCGTTCGGCCGCGATCAATCAATTGCGGGCACAACTTGAACGCGTCGCGCCGACCAACAGCCGCGTATTGATCCGTGGCGCGTCGGGTGCGGGCAAGGAACTCGCCGCGCGCGTCATGCACGCCAAGTCGCATCGCGCCGATGGGCCGTTCGTGGTGCTCAATGCCGCAGCGATGGTGCCTGATCGCGTCGAGGAAGAAGTGTTCGGCACCGAGGATCGCACCGGCGGACCGCGCAAGGTTGGCGCGCTGGAAGAGGCGCACGGCGGCACGCTGTATATCGACGAAGTCGCCGACATGCCGATGGAAACGCAGGGCAAAATCCTGCGCGTTCTGGTCGAGCAGAAGTTCCTGCGTCTCGGCGGCAGCCAGAAGGTGTCGGTCGACGTCCGCATCATTTCATCGACCAGCCGCGATCTTGAGCGCGAGATGGGCGAGGGGCGCTTCCGCGAGGATCTGTTCCATCGCCTCAACGTGGTGCCGCTGCGCGTTCCGGGCCTTGCGGAACGCCGCGAGGACATTCCCGAGCTCGTCGCCTATTTCGTGCAGCATATTTCGCAGACGTCGGGTCTCGCGCCGCGCCGCATCGGCGAGGACGCCATCGCGGTGCTACAGGCCCATGACTGGCCCGGCAACGTGCGCGAGCTGCGCAACAACATCGAGCGCCTGATGATCCTGTCCGGCGGTGATCCCGATGCCATGATCACGGCCGACATGCTGCCGGACGAAATCGGCTCCAACGTGCCGCTGCCGGTCAACGGCGGCGCCGAGCATCTGATGTCGCTGCCGCTGCGCGAGGCTCGCGAGATTTTCGAGCGCGAGTACCTGCTGGCCCAGATCAACCGGTTCGGCGGCAACATCTCACGCACCGCGGAGTTTGTCGGCATGGAGCGTTCGGCCCTGCACCGCAAGTTGCGCGCGCTGGGTGTCAGCTCCGAGCATCGCACCGGCTTTCCCGTCGCCTGAGCAGGAATCGACATTTCATCTGCAACTTTAGTAGGCTCCTTTGGGAGTTGAACAATGTTGAGCGCGGTAAGCCGTCCCTAAGGGTTTTCGGCTAAGTCTGCTGGGATGCCGCAAGGCATCCTCGAAAGGTCCACGGCAGCGCCGGGTCGTCATGAAAGTCATCATTTGCGGGGCCGGGCAGGTCGGGATCGGCATCGCCGAACAGCTCGCCGCTGAAGGCAACGACGTTTCCATCATCGACGTGAAGCCCGAACTGGTGCAGCGCGCCAACGACATGCTGGACGTGCGGGCGACGCTCGGAAATGGGGCGCATCCGAGCGTGCTGGAGCAGGCCGGCGCCAACGATGCCGACATGTTGATCGCGGTCACGCTGTCGGATGAAGTGAACATGGTCGCCTGCCATGTCGCGCACACGCTGTTCGACATCCCGACCAAAATCGCGCGCGTCCGCGCCCAGAGCTATTTCGCCAGCGAAGTCGGGCCGCTGTTCTCGCGCAAGAACCTGGCGATCGACTACATCATTTCGCCGGAAGTCGAAGTCGGAGACATGGTGCTGCGCCGTCTGGAACTGCCGGGCGCGTTTGAATCGCTCAGCTTCGGTGACGGCAAGGTGCAGGCCATTGGCATCGCCTGTGACGAAGACTGTCCGGTCGTTGATACCCCGATCCGGCAGCTCTCCGAGCTGTTTCCCGATTTGCCCGCCGTCATCGTGGCGGTGGTGAGAAACGGCACCTTGTTCGTGCCGCATCAGGATGAGGAGCTGAAAACCGGCGACGATGTCTACGTGATTGTCCGCGCCGATCAGGTTGTGCGAACGCTGAAAATCTTCGGACACGAAGAAAGCCTGGCGCGCAAAGTCGTGATCGCTGGCGGAGGTAATATCGGTTTTTACGTGGCGCGCGCTCTGGAAACGCGCGCAACCGCAGTGCGCGCGAAGGTGATCGAGGCGAACCGGGCTCGGGCTATCGAGATTTCGGAAGCCCTGTCGCGCACGGTGGTGCTGCATGGCAGCGCGCTTTCGGAGGACATCCTGCGCGAAGCCGAGGTGCAGTCAGCCGACACCATGGTGACGCTGACCAACGACGATCAGGTCAACATCCTGGCTTCGATGCTGGCGACGCACCTGGGCTGCAAGCGCTCTCTGTCGTTGATCAACAACAGCACCGGCTACACATCGATGGTGCGTTCGTTCGGCATCGAGGCGCAGATCAATCCGCGCGCGATCACCGTGTCCCGCATTCTCCAGTTCGTGCGACGCGGCCGCATCCGCACCGTCCATTCGGTGCACAACGGCGCAGGCGAGCTGATCGAGGCGGAGGCGCTCGAAACCGCTCAGATCATCGGTAAGACCATCAGGCAGCTCGATCTCGATGGCGTGCGCTTCGGCGCCATCCTGCGCGATGGGCGGGTGCTGGCGCCGGCCGGCTCGACTGAAATCGAGCCCAAGGACCGGATCATCCTGTTCGCGCAGGCCGATCAGGTGCGGTTTATCGAGCAACTTTTCCAGGTCAGCCCGGACTATTTCTAAGCTGGATTGGGCGCTGCGAAGCTGGAAACACCACCGGAACCGCACGCACAGTTCGCCGTTCCGGACCTGAAGCTGCAACTATAGCCCAATTGCGTAGGGCTATGCTGCCGCGCCTACGACATAGTGGGCTGCGTTTGCCGGACAATTCGGCTACAATAATTCGAGGTGGTCGGAGCGCCACCCTACAATAAGAGCACACAAAAAATGGATAACAAGAATGGCTGAGCGAGCACAAAGCCTACAAGACACCTTCCTGAACCACGTTCGCAAGAACAAGACCCCGCTGACGATCTTCCTCGTCAACGGCGTCAAGTTGCAGGGCATCGTGACCTGGTTCGACAATTTCTGCGTTCTTCTGCGACGGGACGGCCACTCGCAACTCGTCTATAAGCACGCCATATCTACCATCATGCCGGGACAGCCGGTCCACCTGATGGATCAGGATCCGGCTGAGGCGCAGCAGCAGGGTTAGTACGCTTGGGTGACGCAACCGCTTTCGCGCGACGCGCAAAGCGCAAAGATAACGGGCCTGATCAAGCCAGTACGACAAAAGTCATTGTCCTGGTGCCCGTTCTCACGCAGTCAGAACGATCGCGTTTGCGCGGTGTCGCCAATGGCGATGCCGCCAACGGTTCGAGTAGCCATTCGCCTGAGGACAGGCTTGCCGAGTCCACGGGGCTTGCTGCGGCCATCGATCTCGATGTCGCCGCCAGCCTCCTCGTGCCTCTGGCCAAGCCGCAACCCGCGACGCTGTTCGGGTCGGGTAAGGTCGATGAGCTGAAGCAACTCGTCGCCGATACCGGCGCAATGCTCGTCATCATCGATCACGCCGTATCGCCGATCCAGCAGCGCAATCTGGAGAAGGCCTGGAACGCCAAGGTGCTGGACCGCACTGGCCTGATTTTGGAAATCTTCGGCCGGCGTGCGCGCACCAGAGAAGGGCGGCTGCAGGTCGAACTCGCTCATCTGAGCTACCAGAAGAGCCGCCTAGTCCGCACATGGACCCATCTTGAGCGCCAGCGCGGCGGTTTCGGCTTCCTCGGCGGCCCCGGTGAAACCCAGATCGAAACCGACCGCCGGCTCATCCAGGAGCGGATCGACGCGATCCGCAAGGAACTCGACGTCGTGGTCCGCACGCGCGGTCTGCACCGCCGCGGCCGGCGTCGCGTGCCTTATCCGCTGGTGGCGATCGTCGGCTACACCAACGCCGGCAAGTCGACACTGTTCAACCGGCTGACCGGCGCCGAAGTGCTGGCCATGGATCAGGTGTTCGCCACGCTCGACCCGACCATGCGCGAGCTTCGCCTCGCCAGCGGTCGCCGCATCATCCTGTCCGATACCGTCGGCTTCATTTCGGATCTGCCCACCGCGCTCGTCGCCGCCTTCCGCGCCACGCTCGAAGAGGTCATCGAGGCAGACTTGATCCTGCACGTCCGCGACATCAGCCACCATGAGACCGGCGCCCAGCGCGCCGACGTCTACAATGTGCTGGCCGATCTTGGCATTGAAAGCGAGCGGCCGGACAGCCGAATCCTGGAGGTTTGGAACAAGGTCGACCGGCTCGACGACAACGAACGCGAGCACACGCAGTTCACGGCTGCGCGTATGCAACCCAAACCGCAGATGGTCTCCGCGGTGACGGGCGAAGGTCTTGATGACCTGTGCGTCAGCATTGATGCGCGCCTCGGCCAAAGCGACGTGATCATGAGCATTCGCGTGCCGCCCAGCGCTGGTGCGCTGCTGGCATGGCTGCATGAGAACGCCGAGGTGCTGTCGCGCGAACTCAGCGACAGTGGCGAGATGCTGTGCGAGGTGCGCATCGCTGCCGACAAGAAGGGCCGCCTCGAAGGCCGTCTGCGCCGCGAGGGGATAGCGCTGTCTCCAAGCAATTAGAGCATTTCCGATTTAGGTCGAATGTTGTCCCCTCCTGGTCATCCCGGGCTTTATGCCCGGGATCTATCTCTCGGCTGGCGTCGACACGTGCAGTTAGGTGGATCCCGGTGACAAGCACCGGGATGACAACTGTGGCTCGGTTGACGTCTCCGTTTCCATCTCAATCGGAAGGACGCTAGGCGGTATCCGACAGCCGCTCACTCGGACGGCTTGCGCTCCTGCCGCTTGGCGTCGTTCCAGAGTTCGTCCATTTCGGCCAGCGTCGATTGCGTCGGTGATGATCCGCTTTCCCGAAGCACGCGTTCGATGTGACGGAAGCGGCGCACGAACTTCTCGTTGGCGTTGCGCAGCGCGGTTTCCGGATCGATCTTGAGATGGCGGGCGACGTTGACCACCACGAACAGCAGGTCGCCGAACTCCTCCTCGACCTTGGCGTCGACGTGATCGGACGGTGACTGCTCGGCCATCGCCTCGCTGAGTTCAGCCAGTTCCTCCTGCATCTTGGCGAGCACCGGCTTCAGGCTCGGCCAGTCGAAACCAACGCGCGCCGCCTTGTTCTGAAGTTTGATGGCACGGGTCAGGGCCGGCAGCGCCAGCGGCACCTCGTCGAGCACGCCGTTGGGCGCGGCATTGCCAGCGTCTCGTTCTGCCTTTTCCGCGTCCTTAATCCGCTCCCAGAATCCCGTGGTCACACCCGCGGCGCGGGACGCCTCGTCGCCGAACACGTGCGGATGCCGCCGGATCATCTTGGTGGTGACCCCTTCGACGACATCACCGAAATCGAACGACCCTTGCTCCTCGGCCATCTGTGCGTGATAGACCGCCTGAAGCAGCAGATCGCCGAGTTCTTCCTTGAGATCGCTCATGTTGCCGCGACTTATGGCGTCGGCGACCTCGTAGGCCTCTTCCAGGGTGTAAGGCGCAATCGAGGCGAACGTCTGCTCGAGGTCCCAGGGACAGCCCGTGACCGGCGTGCGCAAGCGACGCATGATTTCGAGCAGCGCAGCTATGTCGCGTGATGGCGTTGGCGTATCGGGCATGGGCTCACTCTCGATGGCCGATTATCGTGCGTGTGCGCGTCCGATATCACATCCTGCAGCCCGACGGCGAACTCGCAGCCGCTTATGCCGCAAACCCAAAAGCAAATCCCGGCCCTGATAAGGACCGGGACTGCGTTTCGCTATCGCTGTGTCGGCTTAGCTGAGGCGCGTGATGCCGCGGCAAACCGTATTGCCGATGCGCATCTGGCCTTGCTCGATACCGACATCGATCTGGCAGGTCGAGCGCGTCTGGAAATGAATGCCGCTACCGTCGGTGCCACCACCGCGACCCTGGCCCATACCTTGGCCCATGCCCTGACCCATACCCATGCCGCGACCCTGCATCTGGTTGCTGTCGTCGTCTGATGGATCCGTCATGCGCCCCGTCTGATCGTCCTGGCTTCGACCGAACTGTTGACCTTGCGGGCTCTGTGACATCTGGCCAAAACGTTCGCGTGCCCGCTCAGCTAGGCGCTGTGCAACCGGACCAGCGAAATTCCCCGACTCCTGAACGATCGCTGTCACGCGGGCGGCTTGCTGGCCGGGAAGCATCTGAATGTCGCGCACACGGATGTCGACGTTGTAGTCGCTGACCAGCCGCCGGCCTTGCAGAGCGTTTGCAGCATGCCCTAGCGCGTCGACGACGCCTTCTTCGTTGGAATGAGCGACGCTCGTCGCCACGTGCCGGTCTCCGACGTAGAGCTCCGAGATCGTGGTGATCTGTGCATCGTCGGACATGAACTGGCTGAGATACTGGCGCAGCGCCATCGGATCCTGACTGCGGGTCGCCTGCTGAAGCGCGCGCTGGGCATCGCCGAAGAACTGGCGAACGCGCTGCTCGTTCATGCCGCCCATACGCTGCTGCTGTCCCATTTGGGACTGCTGGTTGTACTGCTGCTGTTGATTGAACTGCTGTTGCCCGGTCTGTGGCTGGTTTTGCTGCTGTCGAGCACCCGTCTGGCCGCCTTGGGCATAAACGGGCAGGGCAAGACCAGCGCTCATGCAAAGCGCTAAGACGTACAGCGAACTCTTCACGGCAGGCTCCTTTGGCGTTGGTTTACGTTGCCGCCACAACGTCG
>JAEZBU010000274.1 GCA_023426855.1 Pseudomonadota bacterium
GAGCCCCTCACGACTCATAAAGAGTGCCGAATCAAGCAAAGGATTACGGCGACAAGCGGGGGCTTATAGAAATGAAGCGCGAGACCTCAGGGCAGATTCTCAGCGCGGTCTTCGTCGATTACGACAATATTTATTTGTCGCTCCGTCGGAAGAACGAGGAAGCTGCGAAGCGTTTTGCCAAGGATGCCACGGGATGGCTGGCGGAAATTGATTCCGGTCGCCTGATCACGCCGACCAACAAGCTCCCCACCGATGTGCAGCGCCGCATCGTGTTGAACCGCTGCTACGGCAATCCGGTGCCGCGTCGCAATCAAAGCGACAACTCGACGGACATGAACTCGTTTCCGTTCGTCAGGCATCACTTCCTGCGCGCCGGCTTCGAGATCGTCGACTGCCCGCCGCTGACGGCGCAGCTCAAGAACTCGTCGGACATTCGTATGGTCATGGATATGCGGGACTACCTGCACCATGACACCTACTTCGACGAATTCATCATCCTGTCCGGTGATGCCGATTTCACGCCCGTGTTGCATCGCCTGCGCGCACATGCCCGGCGCACTGTCGTGTTCGCCAACGATTTCACGGCAGCGCCGTACGTTGCCATCGCTGATGGCGAAATTCGCGAATCCGACCTGATCTCGGCGATCATGATGGGCGGCAAGCTCAGTGCCGAGACGCCAGCGGAAGAAAAGACGCTGACCGCGCGCACCTCGACAGATGATCCCCGTCGCGAGATCATCGCCGAAGTGACCAGCGCCGTACGTTCGTCGGTAACGCCGGTGCCGCTCGAGGCTCTTGCAGAACGCGCGACCCGCGCCCTCGGACACGAGCGCACGGTCGGTTCGAACTGGGCTGGCGTCGGCTCCTTCCGCGAGCTGCTACAGCAAAGCCTGCCCGAGGGTATCCGGCTCAGCGAGACGGCGCCGTACGTCGTCTATGACGTCAAGCGCCAGGTCGCGAACGAGGCATCGCGCGCGCCGAGCCGCAGCGAGCCGATCGAACGTCAGATGCCGGCGCTCGAAAAGCCGGTCGCTGCGCCCCGCGCCGCAACTGATCTGCCGCCCGCACGCCCGGCTTCCCAGCATACTCAGGCAATCGAGCCGGCGCCGGTGACGATCAAGCGTGGTGTGCCGCCTCAACGCACGAGCCAGCCGCTGGCGCCGACCGCACCGCCGGCTGCCGCGCCCCAGCAATCGCTTCGTGATAATCCGATGGATCTGCCGTTGCCGCCTCAGCGCGCACCGGTACCACGTCAGGCGCTCGCCGCGCCTGCCAAGACCGCCGACAGCGCAACCGCGCTTCAGCAGTCGATCGCGCGCATTCATGACGCCTGCCAGGCACCGCCGCTGTCTCCGCCGGAGTATCGCGCGCTGTTCGATGTCATGGCGACGGAGATCAACGAGGTCGGTCTTCAGGGCGCGCAGTCGCTGACCAACATCATCAATCGCGGCCGTGAGCTGGGCCTCGATTTCCGCCGCGACGATATCCGCTTCGTGCTGGATGTCGTTAGCGAGGCTGATCCGTGGTTCGAGCAAGGCGCTTCGGCCAACTTGTTTGCTGGCCGGTTCCGCAACTTCGTGGTCGCGCGCTGCCGCAGCCACGGCCTCAACCTGACCGCGGATGAAATCGACCTGATCGATGCGTGGTTCACGGGTGGTCCGTCGCCGACCGCAACTGCTGCTCCGGCACAGCGTACGGTCCAGGCGCCTGCGGCTACTCCGGCACAGCGTACGGTCCAGGCGCCTGCGGCTACTCCGGCACGTACGACACCGCCGGCTACCCCGGCGCCCACGCAGCAGGAGGCCCGCAACGATCGTTGGTGGGCGACCGAAGAGCGCACGCCCAGCGCTGATCACCGTGCGCCTTCGGGACGCGCGCAGGCCGGACAGGCATTCGAAATGCCACCGCTCGGCCCGACGGCCTACGCGCCGGCTGGCAGCGACGACCTTGGCGGTGGCGACGAGTTTCCACGCATCGTGAGGACGCGCCTGCGCGGCTGATCGGCACGCAACCTTCGACAATTGAAAACGGCGCGATCCTCGGGAACGCGCCGTTTTTCTTTGTATTCGCGATTTTCCGCGAGCGGCGAATGCCGCTACGCGGACAGCCGCTTTTCCATGAAGATGCTCAGCGGATCGGGCTGGTAGCTGCCGAACGGCGGACATTCCACGAAGCCGTGCGCCTTATAGAGGCCGATCGCCTCTGGCTGGCGAATGCCGGTTTCGAGTCTCAGGACCCCAACCGCCCGCGATCGGGCCGAGGCTTCGAGCGCCTCTAGCAGCTTGCGGCCCATACCAAGCCCTCGCGCGGCAGGCGACACCCACATTCGCTTGAGCTCCGCCGAACCGTCACCCGCGATCACAAGTGCAGCACAGCCGACCGCCTTGCCCGCATCCCGCGCTACGAGAAACTGCGTGTTCTCCGCCATCAGCACGTCGAGATCGACAAGATGGTTACTCTCGGCGGGATACAGGCTTGCCGCATAGGCGTTCGAGGCTGCCAGGAACTCCGCAATCTCAGGCTGGTCCGGGCTTTCCGGCCATATCGAGATGTCTTTCGCCGACGCCGTCCGACGCGCCCGATCGGTTGAAGAGGGCGATGCCTGCCCTGCCTCTCGTTTCAGTCGCATCCAGCGGTTGAAGAAGGGCTCGTCGCTGCCAGCCATGCCGCACGCCCTCAGGCAAACTCCAGGATCACGGCATCGACAGCGAGGCTGTCGCCTGCCTTCGCCTTCAGCGTCTTGACCACGCCGTCGCGCTCGGCCCGCAGGATATTCTCCATCTTCATGGCCTCCACGACCACCAGCGGATCACCCGCCTTGACGTCCTGGCCCTGCGAAACGTGGATCGCCTTGACCAGTCCCGGCATCGGGCACAGCAGGAACTTCGACATATCCGCCGCGACGCGCTCGGGCATCAGTGCGACCAGCTCCGCCTCGCGCTCGGTATAAACGCGCGCCGGCACGCGAACGCCGCGATAAGACAGCTCGAAACCATTGAGGATCGAACGCACCTGCACGGACACCGGCCGCGCCCGAACCACGCCCGACCATACCGGATCGCCCGTCCACCACGTCGATGCCAGCTCCAGCGTGTCGCCTGGCGCGCCGCTCTCGTCGAGGAAGGTGATCTTGATCGGGTGGCCGAGCTCGCCCTCCACGCTGACGCGCTGCTGCACGCCGCCCAGATTGACGACGCGGCGGTTGGCGAAACGGACGCTCTTGCCGCTCATCTGGCCGTTGATCTGGCGGCGACGCGAGTTGTTGAGGTGATCGATGGCGGCAGCGACCGCGGTCAGGATCTGCAGCTCCTCACCCTCCGGATCGCGCGCATGGAAGCCGGACGGATACTCGTCCTTGATGAACGACGTCGACAAGCGTCCCTCGCGCCAGCGCGGGCTCTGCATCAGAGCCGTCAGGAACGGAATGTTGTGCTGGATGCCGTCGATGTAGAAGGCGTCGAGCGCCTCGGCCTGCAAGTCGATCGCAGCGGCCCGGGTCGGGGCATGCGTCACCAGCTTGGCGATCATCGGATCGTAGTACATCGAGATCTCGCCGCCTTCGGTAACGCCGGTATCGTTGCGGATGGTCTGGCCGTTGGCCGACATCTCCTCCGGCGGACGATACTTGACCAGCCGCCCGATGGACGGAAGGAAGCCGCGGAACGGATCCTCCGCATAGATGCGGCTCTCGACTGCCCAGCCGTTCAGCTTCACGTCCTTCTGCGCGATGCCGAGCTTCTCACCGGCCGCGACGCGGATCATCTGTTCCACCAGATCGATGCCGGTGATCAGCTCCGTCACCGGATGCTCGACCTGAAGGCGGGTGTTCATTTCGAGGAAGTAGAAGCTCTTGTCCTGCCCCGCGACGAACTCGACGGTGCCGGCGGAGTCGTAGTTCACCGCCTTGGCCAGCGCGACGGCCTGCTCGCCCATGGCCTTGCGGGTCTTTTCATCGAGCAGCGGCGACGGGGCTTCCTCGATGACCTTTTGGTTGCGGCGCTGGATCGAGCATTCGCGCTCGCCGAGATAGATGACGTTGCCGTGCTTGTCGCCGAGCACCTGGATCTCGATGTGGCGCGGATCGACGATGAATTTCTCGATGAACACGCGGTCGTCGCCGAAACTGGACTTGGCCTCGGAGCGGGCAGCCTGGAAACCTTCCTCGACCTCCTTGCGGCTTTCGGCGATGCGCATGCCTTTGCCGCCACCACCGGCGGACGCTTTGATCATGACGGGATAGCCGATCTCGTCGGCGATCTTCACCGCCTGGGCGGCGTCGGCGATCTCGCCGAGATAGCCCGGAACGGTCGAAACCTTGGCCTTGGCCGCCGCCTTCTTGGACTCGATCTTGTCACCCATGGCCGCGATGGCCTTCGGGTTGGGGCCGATGAACACGATGCCGGCCTCGGCCAGCGCCACCGGAAACGCCTCGCGCTCCGACAGGAAGCCATAGCCGGGGTGCACCGCCTCCGCGCCGGTCGCCTTGCAGGCTTCCACGATCTTGTCGATCAGCAAGTAGGATTCGGCTGCCGCCGGCGGGCCGATGTGGACGGCCTCGTCGGCCATTTCGACGTGCAGGGCGTCACGGTCGGCATCCGAATAGACTGCAACGGTCTTGATCCCCATACGGCGCGCAGTCTTGATAACGCGGCAGGCAATTTCACCGCGATTGGCGATCAGGATCTTCTTGAACATCGGCTGGTCCGTTTCCCCTGGGCATGACGCCGGCAATCCCTTGCCGGGCGGCCTTTTGTAGACCGACCAGCAAGCTCGGTAAACCGTTACCGAAGTTCGAGAAACGACTGAGATCGCGAACCCTGCGCAGGACGGTTACCAGGCCCGGATCGCGTCAACTCGCGGTGAGACGTTCGGCAAATGTCTGGCACTTGCCATACTCGGATCATATAGTCCGCCGTCGTTGGTCAGCGGAGCGCAGCTATGCGGCTCCGGGGTGGGGAGTTGAGGGCCATGATCGCGTTTCGTGACCTGTGGAGAGGTCATCCGATCAATGAATCGGTGCAATCGCCATGCATTGCACCACAGGAGCTTACCAATCTGGAAGGCCGGGTGATCCAGCGTGGCTTTCCGGTGTTCTCCAACCAGTGCGCGATCCGCATGGGTGTTTCGCTGAAGCGGGCCGGCGTACTGCCGGGGCAGATCTCGGGCTGCGCTCACTGCTCGGTGCACCCGCGCGACGAGATGCATTTCATCAACGCCACGCAGCTCGCCAACGCCATCAGCCGGGCGAATATCGCAGGCGTCAGACCGGTCGAGCGGATTACCGGCACGGACGCGGCCCAGTTCTATCCGAAGATCTTCGGCCGCACCGGGATCATGTTCATCGAGGATTACTGGCACCGCAGCACGGATGCGCCCGGACGTCCCACCGGTGACCATATCGACGTCTGGAACGGTTATCGCTCCTCTTCCAAATGGCTGATGGAGTGGTTCTCATGGCTCGGCTACTATTCCAACTATGCGGAAGCCAAGTCGATCTGGTTCTGGGAAGTGAAATAAGGCGAAGGTTGGGGGCCGGTTCGATGCGGTATCTGATTGCGATGATCTTCGCGATCATCGGTGCGGGAGCGACGACGCTGCTCATCAGCTCTCCCATCGCGAGCTGGGTGGTCGACAAGTTCACCTTCGAGAGCCCGGACACGGTGGCGGACCTGCATTCGGCGGTGTTCATGGGCGTTAACATTATCGGCCTGGCGATCGGTTGGACGATCGGCTGGTGGCTCGGCAGATTTGGCCGCAGCGAAGACGACGCCTGAGGCGAACAGCGGCTTTGCGTCCCAGGCGGCGGCGGACTATATCTGCTGCCGAACAAACTGGAATTGTCATGAAACTGTTGCTTCTGGCGTGCGCCGGGGGTGCCCTTGGCGCGGGCGCGCGATATCTGGCCTATACAGAAGTCACGCGAATCTGGGGCGCGGCGTTTCCGTGGGGAACGCTGATTATCAACGTCTCGGGGTCGTTGCTGATCGGCATGCTGATGGCCATCCTGCTGATCAAGCTGCCTGACGCCATCGGATTGCGCATTTTCCTGGTCACCGGTGTCCTTGGTGGCTTCACGACATTTTCGGCTTTCTCTATGGAGTTCGTCGCGCTGATGGAGCGCTCTGAAATCACCTACGCCCTGCTTTACGCCGCAGGCTCGGTCGTGCTGTCGATCGCCGCGTGCTGGCTGGGCCTTTCTGTCACGAGAGCCGTCCTGTCATGAGCGATCCAGTCGAAACCCTGCAGGTGCGAAGCGACGAGTCCGGCATGCGGCTCGACCGCTGGTTCCGCGTCCGCTACCCGGATGTGACGCACGGCTATCTGCAGAAGCTGCTGCGCTCCGGCCAGGTGCGCGTCGACAGCCGCCGCGTGCAGGCCAATGACCGACTGGAGGCCGGCCAGCAGGTGCGCGTGCCCAAGGCCGTCCGCCTGCCGCCGAAGGCAAAGCCGTCGCTGAAACCACCGCCAGGACTGTCCAAGGCCGATCGCGACTTCATCGAACGGATGATTCTGTTTGAGGACGACCACGTGGTGGTTCTCAACAAGCCATTCGGCATTGCCGTGCAGGGCGGAACCGGCACCCGCCGCCACATCGATGGCCTGCTCGCGGGCATGATCGATCGGTTCGGCGACCGGCCGCGGCTGGTGCATCGCCTCGACCGCGACACGACCGGCGTGCTTCTCGTCGCGAAACGTCGCGAGGGCGCAGCAAAGCTCGGCCGCATCTTCCAGACCAGATCGGCAGCCAAGACCTACTGGGCTCTGGTGAAGGGCGTTCCGCGCCCGCATCAGGGCAAGGTCGAGGCCGCACTGGTCAAGGCGGCGGGGCCGGATGGTGATCGCGTTCGCAAGGCTCTGCCCGGCGAGCAGGACAAGGCCATGCACGCCACCACGCACTATTCGGTCATCGATCGCGTGGGCCAGAAGGCCGCGTGGGT
>JAEZBU010000291.1 GCA_023426855.1 Pseudomonadota bacterium
GGCTTTTCCGATCACCTGTCCGGGGAGAAATTCAAGGCTGCCGAATGCCAGATACAGGAAGACGGCGCTATCGACGATGAGGCCGACCGTGCTGCTGGCGATCACTGCAAGCACCAGGCGGCGGCGCTGCAGCGGTGTGTAGACGGCCAGATCGGCGAGCTCCGACAGCAGGAACGCAACGCCCGATGCAATGACCAGTGCGGGAGGCGCGATGAAGGCCGACAGCGCGGCGCCAGCGATGATCGCTGCCGCCGACCATTCCAGCCCGAGGCGGCGCTGGACCATATCGCGCAGCACCAGGGCGAGGCCGATCATGAGGACGCCGCTTGGCGCCATCAGGCCGGGGGCGACGGGGATCAGGCAAGGACCATTCGCTACGCAGGTCGTGCCGGCATTGCCGATCAGCCAGTTGGCGGCCGGAATGCACAGGCCGAAGGCGATCAGGAACAGGAAGCCCTCGGTCCGACGCCGCGTGTCGAGCTCTTTCGTCATCTCGTTAACCTCGTCGTGCCGCCGCTATGTTGCAGCGCTTCATGAGGCCGTGTCACCGGGGGGCGGGTGTTGTCAAGCTGTCGCGCCCTCGTGTGCGACAATTCCGCGTGTCTCCGGCAGCATCGGGTTGGCCTTTGGCGACCTATCGGGTCGGCTTCGGGCGCGTCCGCGCGCGCGTTATCAATAGGTCAGCGCAGCCTTGATCGCGGTCAGTTCCTGCTTGGGATCGGGGTAGGCCTCGTAGGCGGTCGACGTGCGGCGATACCAGTAACGGCTGTTATCAGCGTCACCTTCGATCTTATGCAGGGCGGCATGGATCCAGCAGGCATCCGGATCGTCCTCGTAGGCCTGGACGATCGTGTGCGCAGCCTCCCAGTCGCCGGCGATGGCCAGTTCGACGGCGCGGATCAGTTCTTTGCGGTCTGCTGCCATTGCTCCCAGCCCTTCCGGCGTAGTGTACAGGCGGGGCACTGATCACAGCCATAGCCCCACGGGTGTCGCGTGCTGCGGTCGCCCAGGTAGCAGGTATGCGTGTGCTCGCGGATCAGGTCAACCAGCGCCGCGCCGCCGAGATCCTGCGCGAGTTGCCACGTCGCGGACTTGTCGATCCACATAAGCGGCGTCTCGATGGTCAGCGGGCGGTCGAGGCCAAGGCTGAGGGCGCGGGCCAGCGTCTGCAGGGTTTCGTTGCGGCAGTCGGGGTAGCCGGAGAAGTCGGTCTCGCACATGCCGCCGACCAGCGTCCGGATGCCCCGGCGATAGGCGACGGCGGCCGCGTAGGTGAAGAAGACGAGGTTACGCCCCGGCACGAACGTCGAGGGCAGGCCGGACGCGGTCATCTCTATGGCGGCGTCGCTGGTCAGTGCCGTATCGCCGATGGCGCCGAACTCGGCGAGATCCATGACACGATCTTCACCGATCCTCGGCGCCCACTTAGGAAACGCGTCGCGCATGGCCTGGAGCACGTTGCGCCGCGCGATCAGCTCTACCTCATGGCGCTGGCCGTAGGCGAAACCGATCGTCTCGACGCGGTCGTAGCGATCGAGTGCCCAGGCGAGGCAGGTTGCTGAGTCCTGGCCGCCTGAAAACAGGAGGAGCGCCGACGTGGTCATGACACCTCTTAGCGGCTCCGGCCGTCGTAGGGTGTGAGTGTCAGGGCTTTGATGTCGATATCATCCAGGCAACGGACGTTGATGCCCACGCCCTCGTTGCCTTCCGCATCGCTGCCGCGCCCAAAGGAGGCAATGCCGCAGGTCGCGCAGAACAGGTGGTGAATGCGGCGCGTGTTGAATTGATAGTCGGTCTGCTCGTTCTCGCCCGACAGCAATTTGAAATCGTCCGGCGCGACGTAGGTCCAAAGCGCGCCGCGTTTCTGGCACATCGAGCAATTGCAATCGAGGATTGGCGTCAGCGCCGTCGTCACTTCGTAGCGGACGTTGCCGCAATGACAACCACCAGCATAGGTTTTCGCCTCGGTCATAAGCTTGCGTCCCTCTGGCTGCGATGGCTCGCGATACAACCTTGCTGACGTTCGCGCAATCGCCCCTTTGCCAATGAGCGCTGCTCGGCTAGAACGCCCGCGGGCAGCATGCATCGCCGTGCGTCCCCGAAACATCGTCCCTGAGCACATGATCCGGAGCACGCCATGACCGCCATCGTCGACATCATCGGCCGCGAGATTCTCGACAGCCGCGGCAATCCGACGGTCGAAGTTGATGTTGTGCTGGAAGACGGCTCGATGGGCCGCGCCGCGGTGCCGTCAGGTGCATCGACCGGCGCGCACGAAGCCGTCGAGCTGCGCGATGGCGACAAGAGCCGCTATCTCGGCAAGGGCGTGACCAAGGCGGTCGAGGCGGTCAATACTGAGATCTACAACGCGCTGCGTGACATGGAAGCCGAGGACCAGCGCGGCATCGATCAGGCGCTGATCGAACTCGACGGCACGGAGAACAAGGGCCGGCTCGGCGCCAACGCTATTCTCGGTGTGTCGCTGGCCGTGGCCAAGGCCGCCACCGAAGCCGCCGGCCTGCCGCTATACCGTTACGTTGGTGGTACTGCCGCGCACGTGCTGCCGGTTCCGATGATGAACATCATCAACGGCGGCGCGCATGCCGATAACCCGATCGACATCCAGGAATTCATGATCATGCCGGTGGGTGCCGCCTCGTGCAGCGACGCCATCCGCACTGGCGCGGAGATCTTCCATACCCTGCGCAAGGGCCTGAAGGATGCCGGCCACAACACCAATGTCGGTGACGAGGGCGGTTTCGCGCCGAACCTGAAGTCGGCGGATGAGGCGCTGGGCTTCATCATGACGTCGATCGAGAAGGCCGGCTACAAGCCGGGCGAGGACGTCATGCTGGCGCTCGACTGCGCCGCCACCGAGTTCTTCAAGGACGGCAAGTATCAGATGGACGGCGAGGGCAAGGCGCTCGATTCCGCCGGCATGGCGCGCTATCTGGCGGATCTGGTCAAGCGCTACCCAATCGTGTCTATCGAAGACGGCATGTCGGAGGATGACTGGCAGGGCTGGAAGATCCTGACCGACGAAATTGGCGCCAAGTGCCAGCTCGTCGGCGACGACCTGTTCGTCACCAACACCAAGCGTCTGGCCGAGGGCATCAGCCAGGGGATCGCCAATTCGATCCTGGTCAAGGTCAACCAGATCGGCTCGCTGTCGGAGACGCTCGACGCCGTCAACATGGCGCAGCGCGCGGCTTATACGGCCGTCATCTCGCACCGTTCGGGTGAGACCGAAGATTCTACCATCGCCGATCTGGCCGTGGCCACCAATGCGGGCCAGATCAAGACGGGCTCGCTCAGCCGCTCGGATCGTCTGGCCAAGTACAACCAGCTCATCCGCATCGAGGAAGAGCTGGGGGATGTGGCTCAGTACGCCGGCCGCAGTGTGCTGCGCGCGAAAGGCTGACGTCCTACCTCCGATTGAACGACGGGGGCGTCGCGGTTTCGCAGTCCCTTTTCGGATCTTTTGCTATCAGGCCGCGTTACGCCGTCGCTTATCCCGTGCGCTCGCGAAGCGCCGGGCATAAGCGATTGGCGCGGCTGGCATCGGACATCCGCGCGACTTCTCGGTCGTCCGGAGTGCGTCCCCATGTTCAAGCTGGTCGTGAGCCTGTTTTTCAGTTGCCTGCTGCTGTCCGGCGTAACGCCCGCGCGGGCGCAGGACATGTCAAAACCGCTGACCGACGCGGATGCGCAAGCCATGGCGGTCGAGGCCTATCTGTATCTGTACCCGCTCGTCACCATGGAGACGACGCGCCAGCAGCTCATCAATACGCCGGCGGGCGGCGCGATTGGCGGGCCGGAAAACACCTTCAACAACATCAAGGAATTTCCGGCGCCCGACATGAAAGCCGTGGTGCGGCCGAATTTCGATACGCTGTATTCGAGCGCGTGGCTCAATCTGGAAACCGAGCCAGTCGTCATTACTGTCCCGGACACCCAAGGCCGCTACTATCTGCTGCCGATGCTGGACATGTGGACTGACGTGTTTGCATCGCCAGGCTGGCGGACGACCGGCACCGGCCCGCAAACGCTCCTGATCGCACCCGCCGCATGGCGCCCGGAATTGCGGGACCGATTTGACGAACTCAATCTGCCGAAGGACACCCAGCGTATCGACGCGCCGACGCCGCACGCGTGGATCATTGGGCGCTTCAAAACTGACGGGCCGCCGGATTATCAGGCCGTCAACGCGCTGCAGGCCGGTTTGAAGATTACGCCGCTGTCAGCGTGGGGACGCGACGCGAAGCCGCCGCAGCAGAAGATCGACCCGTCCGTCGACATCAAGACGCCACCGAAGACGCAGGTCGATACAATGGCGGCCGGACAGTTTTTCGCGAAGGCGGC
>JAEZBU010000297.1 GCA_023426855.1 Pseudomonadota bacterium
TCGACGTTTTCCAGGCCGATATCGATCGGAAGAACGTGCGTGGTCGATGGGAAATAGGTCAGCTTGCGCTGCGCCACGAAGGCAATCGCAATGATGATCGCGTAGACGATTGCACAAATCAGAATGATCTTAGTGGCAGTCGCCATCATCTCCTTCCGGGGAGCTAGGGCGCAATCGCCGTCTCGTCACGCTTAGCGAGAGACTGCCTCATCGTTTTGCGTATTTTGGCTGACCCGCACAATCCGCCAATGGAGAAACGCGGAAAACAGGAAGAACAAGTACCCGTTGAGCTCGACCAGCTCTTCCCAGAATTGCTTGCCATGCCATCCGACAATCCGGCGATCGATATAAACGCTGACCATCAACAGCGCGCCGGCAATGAAAAGCGGCAATGCTGTCGGCTTTATGGCCATGCGCAGCAAGTCGAGCCACTGGCGCCAGTTGCGCGCGAGGAAATAGAGGATTGGCAGCGTCATCGCGACGAGCAGGATCTCTTGCAGGCCGTTGTGCGACAACCACTGGAACCACTGCGGCCCGCCGAGTGTCTTCACATCCAATTCGCGTACGAACATTGCCGCGGCGAGCATCATCAACGCACAAGCTGCCGTTCGCTCCGCGCCGCGCCCATTGCGCCAGCCAAGCCAGAACAGCACGAATGCCAGAGCGATGAACACGAGCTGACTTTGCTCGATGAGTCCGTGCTCTTTGCCAAGGAGTTCGCCCATGCCTCTCCGCCACGCTTCAAGAAAGCCCAAGTTGACCAACGCGATCGCAACCAGCGTCGCGAGCGCACCAACCGCGCTGATGATGGACGCTTTAGATCGCGCTTCTTGGGCAGTCAGCACAAATGCTGCCGGATCGAGACGATGCTGTTCCGCCATTGTCGAACCCCAGCCGTGCGAAAAGCTTCACGAGTCCGTCGTAAAACTGTCGCAACCCTTTCACAAGGCGAAAGGCTGGGGAACAAGGCGTTAGCGGTGGAATACGCCTTGCGTGTTGCCTGGACTAATCAGTGTGCCATTGCCTTGACGATCTCTTCAGTCATCTTCTTGGCGTCACCGAACAGCATCATCGTATTGTCGCGATAAAACAGCGTGTTATCGATGCCGGCGTAGCCGGACGACATCGAGCGCTTATTGAACATCACGGTGCCGGCTTTCCACACCTCGAGCACCGGCATGCCGTAGATCGGCGACGTCGGATCTTCCTTCGCGGCCGGATTGGTGACGTCGTTGGCGCCGATCACATAAGCGACGTCCGCCTGACTGAACTCGTTGTTGATATCTTCGAGCTCGAACACTTCGTCATACGGCACGTTGGCTTCGGCCAGCAGCACGTTCATGTGCCCCGGCATGCGGCCCGCGACCGGATGGATCGCATACTTCACCTCGACGCCGGCCTTCTTGAGGTTATCGGCCAATTCGCGCAGCGCATGCTGGGCCTGGGCCACCGCCATGCCGTAACCCGGCACGATGATGACCTTCGAGGCGTTCTTCAACATGAATGCTGCGTCGTCGGCAGAACCCTGCTTGACCGGACGCTGCTCGGCCGCACCGCCAGCCGGTCCCGCCACTTCGCCGCCGAAACCGCCAAGGATCACCGAGATGAATGAGCGGTTCATGCCCTTGCACATGATGTAGGACAGGATCGCGCCCGACGAACCAACCAGCGCGCCGGTGATGATCAGCGCCACGTTGCCGAGCGTAAAGCCGATACCGGCAGCCGCCCAACCCGAATAGGAATTGAGCATCGACACCACGACCGGCATGTCGGCACCACCGATCGGAATGATGATCAGAACGCCGAACGCCAGCGCGGTCAGCGTGATCATCCAGAACAGCCAGGCTGAACCGCCCGACTGCGCGAAGAAGATGACCAGCAGAACCAGCAGCACTGCCAGACCGATGTTGATGGCATGGCGCGCCGGCAGCAGGATCGGCTTGCCGGACATGCGCGCGGACAGCTTGGCGAACGCGATGATGCTGCCCGTGAAGGTGATGGCGCCGATCGCAGTGCCGAGCGACATCTCGATCAGGCTGGCGAATCCGATCCGGCCGCTCGTGTCAGCGATGCCGAAGGCGTCGGGCGCGTAAAGCGCGGCAGCCGCCACGAATACCGCGGCGAGACCAACCAGCGAGTGGAAGGCCGCGACCAGTTCAGGCATCGCGGTCATCGGAATGGAACGCGCGATATAGGCACCCGCGCCGCCACCGATGCCGATACCGGCGATGATCAGGAACCAAGTCAGGAACGAGTCCGGCGCGGACAACTGGAACAGCGTGGTGACGACCGCAATGGTCATGCCCACCATGCCGAACGTATTGCCCTGGCGCGACGTCTCAGGGCTCGACAATCCCCGCAGCGCGAGGATGAACAGGATGCCCGAGACGAGATAGAGGAATGCGACGAGATTAGCCGACATGGGGGAGCCCTTTAGCGCTTGCCGTCTTTTTTCTTGTACATGCCGAGCATGCGCTGCGTGACGAGGAAGCCGCCGAAGATATTCACGGAGGCCATGATCAGGGCGAGAAACCCAAACAGTTTGGCGAGTACGGAGCCCGAGACAACCAGGCTGACACCGACCGCAAGCAGGGCACCGACCACGATCACCGAGGAGATCGCGTTGGTCACCGACATCAGCGGGGTATGCAGGGCCGGCGTGACACTCCACACCACGTAGTAGCCGACGAAGATCGCCAACACGAACACCATGAACTGGTAGACGAACGGCGACACGCCGGTGCCGGCATCCACTGCGGCAAACGCGGCATCCGTTGCCATCAGCGACATTGCCGCCGCTGTCGCGAATGCGGAAAAGTAAGACCCAGCCAATCGTTTGGTCATGGTCACGCCACCTGTTGCTGGAGGTTGGGGTGAACGATGCGGCCTTCTTTAGCCACCAGCGTGCCCTTGATGATTTCGTCGTCCCAATTGACCTTGATCG
>JAEZBU010000304.1 GCA_023426855.1 Pseudomonadota bacterium
CCTCCATTCCGATGCCTTGAACGCAAGGGCCATCGGCTCCGCAATCACCAATCGCATCATTGCAGACAAAGGAAACACTCATGACTGACAGAAACTTCTCCGGCGTCATCGCGCCGGTTCTGACGCCGTTCGGTGAGGACGGGGCACCCGATCCGGATCGTTTCGTGGAGCACGCGGAATGGCTGCTTGAGGACGGTTGCACCGCGCTTGCGCCGTTCGGCACCACCAGTGAAGCCAACTCGCTCGGTCTCGACGAGCGCATGGAGATGCTGGAAGAACTGGTCGACGCCGACATCGACCCCGCCAAGCTGATGCCAGGCACGGGTTCGTGCTCGGTCAGCGATGCCGCGATCCTGACGCAGCACGCGGTCGATCTGGGCTGTGGCGGCGTGCTGATGCTGCCGCCGTTCTATTACAAGAACCCGAGCGAGGAGGGGCTGTTCCGCTTCTTCGCCGAGGTGATCGAGGAAGTCGGCGACGACCGTCTGCGCGTCTACCTCTATCACATCCCGCCGGTTGCGCAGGTTGGCTTCTCTCTGCCGCTGATCAAGCGCCTGAAGGACGAGTTCCCGGGCGTCGTCGTCGGCCTGAAGGATTCCTCGGGCGACTGGTCGAACATGAAGGCCATCCTCGAAGCGTTCCCGGACTTCGAGATGTTCCCGGGCTCGGAACTGTTCCTGCTCGATGGCCTGCGCGCTGGCTCGGCTGGTGTGATTTCGGCCACCGCCAACGTCGGCGCGGCCGCTATGCGCCGTCTGTACGACGACTGGCAGGGCTCGAACGCGGACGCCATGCAGGCCGACATCTCGGCGCTGCGCAAGACGATCCAGACGTTCCCGGTCATCCCGGCGATGAAGGCTCTGATCGGCCACTATCGCGAGGATGAAGGCTGGGCCGATGTTCGTCCGCCCTTCACGCCGCTGCCGGAAGCGGAAGCCGAGCGTTTCATCAAGACGCTGGCTGACCAGCACGGCTTCAAGCTCGACTTCGCCGAAGCCGCGTAAAATGCCTGCCCTCGTAACCTGAGGGTGGAAAAGAAAACCCCTCTTCCGAAAGGAAGAGGGGTTAAGTTTTTAAGAGGGGGAATAGTCAGTACCAAAGTCGCGTCCGCGCACTGTGCGCGAACCAGCACCTGGCGCACCAGGGCTGCAAGAAAACAGCAGGATCAGGTCGGCCAGCCCAGCATCGGTGAGGGGGAGCCGATGAACAGTTCAAGTATCGAGAGTCAGCGATACTGGGTGAACTGCCGCTGGCTGGCTAAGAGGCGATCTTCGGATCCGCTGGAACCGTGCAATCACCGCAACCCGTCCGTTATTGATCTTGTAACCGATGCCACCGCCCCCGTCGAATGGGGGCTGATAACGTCTTTAATGGACGTTATTCAAAATTTACACTTGGCTAACCTTGTTGGCTCGCACGGATCATATCAGGGGGGAGCGCGCGATAGCGCTGCAACTCATCATCGGGGCGAGGGGCTTGGGGCGGTGTCCACGGCAGCAGTGATGGCGCGCGAGCTGCGATCTTGGGCGGGGGACCGATCAAGTCACGCAATGTCGGGCAGGAGTGCCCTCTCCCCGTGCAAGTGGGAGAGGGCCTTGATGTGATCAGACGCCGGAGCCGCGGATCTGGCTCATGGTCTGGCGCGGGGTCAGAGCTTCCTTGTCGGTCTTGACCTCGATCAGCGCCGGCTTGCCGGCGGCCAAAGCGCGTTCCAGCGCTGGGGCAAATTCCTCGGTGCGCAGCACCGTCTCGCCATGCGCGCCGAAGCTGCGGGCGAAGGCGGCGAAGTCCGGATTGACCAAGCTCGTGCCGGAAACGCGATCCGGATAGTACTTTTCCTGGTGCATGCGGATGGTGCCGAACACGCCATTGTTGACCACCACTGTGACCACGTTGACGCCGTACTGCATCATGGTCGCCAGCTCCTGGCAGGTCATCATGAAGCAGCCGTCACCGGCGAACGCGACCACGGGACGGGTCGGATCGGCGAGCTTGCCCGCAATGGCAGCCGGCACGCCGTAACCCATCGAGCCCGACGTCGGCGACAGCTGGGTGCGGTAGCCCTTGTACTGGAAGTAGCGGTGCACGAACGCGGCGTAGTTGCCGGCGCCGCTGGTGATCATGGCGTTATCGGGCAGCATTTCAGACGTGATGCGGATCACTTCCTCAAGCTGCACATCGCCCGGGGTCGCGATCGGGGCCAGGGCCGCCTTATAGGCCGTCTTGAGGTCGGCGCGGCGCTGGCTCCAGGCGATCTTGGCCGGCGGCTTCAGCCCTTCCAGCGCGATCGAGAACTGCTCCGCCGTCGATGCGATCGGCAGGAACGGTGCGTAGACCATGCCGAGCTCGTCTGGGCTCGGGTGGACGTGCACCAGTTTCTGCGTCGGCGTCGGGATGTTGATCAGCTCATAGCCGCCGGTGGTCATCTCACCGAGGCGCGCGCCGAGCGTGATCAGCACGTCAGCATCGCGCACGGCAGCGGCCAGCTTGGCGTCCGGACCGATACCGACGTGACCGACGTAGTTCGGGTGCCGGTTGTCCATGTAGTCCTGGAAACGGAACGCGGCCGCGACCGGCATGTCGAAGCGCTCGGCGAAAGCCGTGACGCGCTTCTCGATCTCTTTGCTCCAAAGCGGACCACCGATGATCATCAGCGGACGCTGGGCTTCAGCCAGAAGCTGCGAAAGCTGAGCCATCGCCGCGGGGCCTGGCGCTGGATCAGCGACCTTGGCGGCCGCGACGTCGATGGCCTCGGCTTCCGCCGACAGCATGTCTTCCGGCAGGCCGAGCACGACCGGGCCCGGACGTCCCGACATCGCGACGTGGAAGGCGCGGCTGACGTATTCAGGGATGCGGTCGGTGGAGCGGATCACCGCTGCCCACTTCACGAACGATGAGAGAAGCTGCTTGGTCTCGATTTCCTGGAATGCCTCGCGGTCCTCGTGGATCGCGCCGGGCAGGCCGAGGAACAGGATCATCGGCGTGGAGTCCTGCTGCGCGATGTGCAGTCCACTCATGGCGTTGGCGATGCCGGGTCCACGCGTGACGAAGCAGATGCCCGGCTTGCCGGTGGCTTTGCCCCAGGCTTCCGCCATGATCGACGCGCCGCCTTCCTGGCGACAGATGATGGTGCTGATCTGGTTGGAATCGTACAGGCCGTCGAGCGCCGCGAGAAAGCTCTCGCCCGGTACCGTGAACGCCGTCGTGACACCTTGTGCTTCGAGCTGATCGACTAGGATCTTGCCGCCGTGCCGCATGGATGCTCCTCAGGGGATTGGAATGTTTTGCCCTTACTACTCGGCTATGACGGGTAGGGCCAACATTAAAAAGCGTCAAAGCACCCGTGAGCCCAACGTTAGCGGGCATTTGCGCGCGCCCGGCTGGACAAGGCGAAAGCCTTGGCGTA
>JAEZBU010000394.1 GCA_023426855.1 Pseudomonadota bacterium
GCGGTTGCCTTGATGCTCGCGCCATGGCGATGAAGCTGTTCCGCGCGGACGGACTGATATGTGATCTCGACGTGAACGCCGGCAAGCGGTTTCCCATCCTCGTCGACCGCGATGCCCCGGATTGTACCGGCCGTCGCTGCTGCCATACCTGAGATAACAATCAACGTGGCGGCTAACAGCAGCCTTCCAATTCCTGACATGAGCCCTCTTGGTCGCCTCGACTTCGTGGAACCGTCTTCGGCCATGTGGCGTTTGACGCCAAGCGGCTTTCACTGCGGCAACCCCGCCGCTCTGATGAGCTGCCAATCTTGGCGTAGTCATGACGGGAGGCTGTTCGGTCAGGCCGATCGATGGTTGGAGTTATTGATTGGTGGACAGATGATTCATTAACAATAGATTTGACCTTTGCGATGAAGTGCGAGGGTGTATTCTGAGATCTGCTCACCCAAGATGGTTGGCTCACTTAACAGCAGTCACGAATGCGTGCCTGTCAGCTTGAACACAAGTTTGTCATCGACATAAAAGCGCTAGATCCCGATGCAAAGTTGCGGGATTGATTGGCATCAGTCGTCAACAGTAACGAGGATCAAACATGCAAGTGGCGCTCAACTCCGTAGCTCAACTGTCTGCGCGTCGAGCGGCGGGTGCCAGCAGGTTGAATAATTTCAATGTATTTCAGCCGGTTACCGCTCTTTTGACACTTCTCGCCATTGCCTGCCTCGCTTTGCCGGCGCTAGCGCAGGACAAACCGCAGGAAAGCTCGACGTTCAAACCGCAATCGGGTCAGGCCGGCAAAGATGTCGTTTGGGTTCCGACTCCCCAGGCGCTCGTCGACAAGATGCTCGAGATGGCCAAGGTCACACCGCAGGATTATCTGGTCGATCTCGGATCGGGTGATGGCCGGACTGTCATCACGGCTGCGCAGCGTGGCCTGACGGCGCACGGAATTGAATACAACCCGGACATGGTGAACTTGGCGAAGAAGGCTGCTGCCGATGCAGGCGTCACTGATCGCGCGACGTTCGAACAGGCCGATCTTTTCGTCACGGACTTTTCCAAAGCCGATGTGTTGACGCTCTTCCTTCTACCGTCGATCAATGAAAAGCTGCGTCCGACCATTCTGAAAATGACGCCGGGCACGCGGGTTGTTTCCAACACCTTCGACATGGGCGATTGGAAGGCTGACCAGACCGAGACCATTGGCGGCGACTGCGCAAGCTACTGCACCGCGCTGATGTGGATCGTTCCCGCTCAGGTGGACGGCGCCTGGAAGGTTGGCGATCAGGAGCTGAAGCTGGAGCAGAAGTATCAGACGATCACGGGTACGCTCGGATCGGCGCCGATCAGCGATGCCAAGCTCAACGGCAATGAAATCACCTTCTACGTCAATGGCGGCCGTTACACGGGAACCGTTGATGGTTCGACCATGAAGGGAACGGTTTCAGGCGGCCCGGGCGGCGAGTGGTCCGCAACGCGCGGCTAAGTATCCGCGACAGATCTGCAGATGTTATACGGGCGCGCCCCAACACGGGACGCGCCCGTATCTGTCGGTGCGAGATAACGTCTTTCTGATGTGTGGTTCCGCGCGCAAGACCGAGATGAAAAGCTCCGCGCAGTAGCTCAGTGCTCGCGGGTTTCTAGGACGAGATCATGGTTGCTCCTCTCAAGAACGACGACCGCGCGCGGCCGGCGCCGTCTCTCGCGGTTTCTGCCAAAGATATGCGCAAAAGCTTCGGCGAATTGCGTGCCGTTGATGGCATCGATCTGGAAGTTCCGCGCGGAGCGATCTTCGCCATCCTCGGTCCCAATGGCGCTGGAAAGACAACGCTCATGCGCATGCTGGCGACGTTGACCAGGCCGGACGGTGGCACAGCATCGATCATGGGGCACGACCTTTTGAGTGAGCCTCAGGCGGTACGCGGCGCAATCGCCATGACCGGCCAATTCGCTTCGCTCGACGAGGATTTAACCGGCCGTGAAAATCTCATCCTGCTGGCTCGTCTGTGGGGCTTTCGTGGACGTGCAGCGAAGACGCGTGCCGACGATCTTCTGGCGTCATTCGATCTGGCAGACGCGGCGGCGAAACAGGTGCGGTCGTATTCCGGCGGTATGCGACGGCGGCTGGATATCGCGGCGTCGCTCATTGTAACACCCGGCGTGCTGTTTCTCGACGAACCTACGACGGGTCTCGATCCGAAGGCGCGGCAAGGTGTCTGGCGCATGATCCGCAGTCTTGCCGAGGCGGGCGTGACCATTCTGCTGACCACGCAGTATCTGGAGGAGGCGGATCAGCTCGCCGAACGCATCGCGGTGATCGATCATGGCCGCAAGATTGCGGAAGGAACCAGCCGTGAGCTGAAGGCGGCAACGGGCTCGGGCTTTCTGCACGTTGCACTCGTTGACCCGGCGCGGATCGACGAGGCTGCGGCTATCCTTGAGAAGCGCCTCGGCGGAACGGCGCAGCGCAATGTCGAGGGGGCGAGCCTGTCGATCGCGGCGCCGAGCGCCAAGGACGCAAACGAAGCCGTTGGCGCTCTGATTGAAAATGGCTTGGAGCCCGCGGATTTCTCGCTGGGTAGCCCGAGCCTCGACGAAGTTTTCTTCGCACTGACCGGCAACACGCCGCCCGTGAACTGAGATCTCCTATGTCCGACATGTCTTCGATTTCCAAGAGTACGTTCCAGGTCGTTACGCGACCGCCGAC
>JAEZBU010000414.1 GCA_023426855.1 Pseudomonadota bacterium
TGGATGCCGCCGCGCTGACCGTCATGGCTGCGCGCGGGCAGATCACCGGCGCGCTGGTCGATGGTCCGCTGGCTTTCGACAACGCTATCAACGCCGACGCCGCCCGCACCAAGGGCATCGTGTCTCCAGTCGCCGGGCAGGCGGACATCCTGCTGGTTCCGGACCTGGAAGCCGGCAACATGCTGGCCAAGCAGCTCATCTATTTCGCGGGGGCGACCGCCGCCGGCCTGGTTCTCGGGGCCCGCGTGCCCATCGTGCTCACGAGCCGCGCCGATCCGTTGTCGGCGCGTATCGCATCAGCCGCCCTGGCCAAACTCGTCGCCGCTCTGCAACCGCCGAAGGGACTTCAGATCCAATGAGCCACGATATTCTGCTGACGTTCAATGCGGGCTCATCGACAGTGAAAATCGGTGTGTTCGCGATCCAGGGCGCGAGCGCGGTCCGGCTGGGCAAGGGCACCATCGATTTCCGGAAGAAGCCACTGGGCTTTCGTGTGTCCCAAGGCGCGGAGACCGTCGACGTTGAACTCACCGCCCGGTCTGACGAAAATCTCAGCGCCGTGCTATCCGAGACCTTCGCGTGGCTGGCCAAACGCTACGACATGACCCGTGTCGTGGCCATCGGCCATCGCGTCGTTCACGGCGGCGACCTGTTCAGCGGTCCGACCGTGCTCGACGATGCAGCGATTACCGCCATCGAAGAACTGACCCCGCTGGCGCCGCTGCACCAACCGCAGAGTTTGCGCCTGATCTATGCCGTGCGGCATGTTCGCGAGGATCTGTTGCAAACGGCTTCGTTCGACACCGCATTTCATCGCACCAACCCCGAGGTGGTGACGCGCTTCGCCCTGCCGCGCGCGCTGTATGACGCGGGCGTGAAGCGGTATGGCTTTCATGGTCTGTCGTACAAGCACATCGCCAGCGCGCTGCAGGCGCAATCGCCTGAACTCGCGGAAGGCCGGGTGATCGCGGCGCATCTGGGCAGTGGCGCAAGCCTGTGCGCGATGGCAGGCGGTGTGAGCCGCGATAGCAGCATGGGCTTTTCGACGCTCGACGGCATTCCGATGGCGACGCGCTGCGGTGCGCTCGATCCCGGCGTGCTGCTCTATCTGCTCGCAGCCGGAAAATCGCCGGCCGAGATCGAGCATATGCTTTACCACCAATCCGGCCTGCTCGGCGTCTCCGGCATCAGCGCGGACAGCCGAACGCTGCTCGCCGATCAGCGCCCCGAAGCGCGGGAAGCGATCGATCTGTTCACGTTCCGCGCGGCCGGTGAGATCGCGCGGCTGACCGCCACGCTCGGCGGTCTCGACACGATCGTGTTTACGGCGGGTGTCGGCGAAAACCAACCCGAAATCCGCGAAGGCATTTGCAAGCGGCTTGCGTGGCTCGGCGTTGAACTTGCACCCGACGCAAATGCCGCCAACGCTTCGCGGATCGACAGTCCGACGAGCCGCGTTACCGTCTGCATCATCCCGGCCGACGAAGAGCAGGTCATCGCCGATGAGACGCTCTCGATCCTGAACAGGAGCGATTGAACCATGACAGCTATCGTCAATCTCGCCGGAAAGCGCGGCCTCGTCGCCGGAATCGCCAATCGGCACAGCATCGCTGCCGGATGCGCCGAGGCTTTCCATCAGGCGGGTGCCGAACTCGCCATTACCTATCTTAACGACAAGGCCGAACCCTACGTGCGCCCTGTCGCAGAGACCCTGGCCGCGCCGTTGATCGTGCCGTGCGATGTCCGCATTCCCGGCCAGCTCGAAGCCGTATTCGAACGGATCGACAAGGAATGGGGGAAGCTCGATTTCCTGCTTCATGCGATAGCCTTCGCGCCGCGCGAAGATCTGCACACCAGCATCGTGAATTGCTCGGCTGCTGGTTTCGCAGAGGCCATGGATGTGTCCTGCCACTCGTTTATCCGCATGGCCAAGCTCGCGGCACCGCTGATGTCCGATGGTGGTTGCCTGCTGACGGTGAGCTTCTATGGCGCCGATCGCGTGGTCGAGAATTACAATCTGATGGGACCGGTGAAGGCGGCGCTGGAATCGAGCGTGCGCTACATCGCGGCCGACCTCGCAGGGAAAAAGATCCGCGCGCACGCCATTTCCACGGGGCCGGTCAAGACGCGGGCTGCGTCCGGCATCGATCGCTTCGACGAATTGCTTGATCAGGTCCGTGCACGCACGCCGGCCGGTCGCCTCGCAACCATAGAGGAAATAGGCGGCGTCGCGGCGTTTCTGGTCAGCGATGCCGCCGCACCGATGACCGGCTCTGTCGTGTACGCAGATAACGGCTTCCACACCGTGGCGTGAGGCGCGCGCACTCACCAAGCCGCAGTGGACGCACGTTTGCTGTTGACCATCGTCAATGCGATCGCCCGTGGTCGGTGATCAGATGCACCCCTGCATAGGTAGGTGCGACGACTGCACGCTCGGTGGCATCAGCCGACATGAATCAGGGAGGTCGCTTCAGCGGGATGAATCAGGTTACGATCGAGCGGCAGCCGGCCGATACCGAACAGGACGCCTACCACACGCATCCGGCGGCCGACACCCTCGAACGCCTGATGGCGCGCCCGGATGGTTTGAACGCGGAAGAAGCCGCGAGGCGTCTGCAAACCCATGGCCGCAATGAGCTTCCCGCGCCGCCGCCGCGCAATCCGCTGCTGCGATTTCTTTCTCAGTTCAATAACGCGCTGATCTATTTCCTGCTGGCCGGCGCCGTCGCGGCGTGGACACTCGGCCATGTGATCGACGCCTCCGTCATCGTTATCGTTGTTCTCGTCAATGCCATTGTCGGCTTCGTGCAGGAGGGCAAGGCCGAAAACGCGCTAGCCGCGATCCGCAACATTATCTCGCCGCGCGCCAATGTCCTGCGCGACGGCCAGCGCCGCGCCATTCGGGCAAGCGAGATCGTGCCCGGCGATATCGTGCTGATAGAAGCCGGAGACCGCGTTCCCGCTGATCTGCGTCTGCTCAAGGCACGCGGCCTGCTGATCGAAGAAGCCATCCTGACCGGCGAGTCCGTCGCCGCGGAAAAGGGCGAAGATCCAGCGCCTGCCAACGCCGCCCTGGGCGACAGGAACTGCATGGCTTTCTCCGGCACCATGGTTGCAGCGGGACAAGGCACCGGCGTCGCAGTCGCCACCGGCGTTCACACACAGATCGGCCGCATTAGCGCGCTGCTGGGCGAAGTGGAAGAGCTGACGACACCGCTGCTGCGCCAGATCAACACGTTCGGGCGCCGCTTCGCCTGGATCGCGATGGCTGGTGCGGTGGTGCTGTTTGCATTCGCGGTGCTGGTACGCAGCTACGATTGGACAGAAGCGTTGATCGCCGTGATTGCGTTGGCGGTCGGTGTCGTGCCTGAGGGCTTGCCCGCTGTCATCACGATCACACTCGCCATCGGCGTCCGCCGCATGGCAGCGCGCAATGCCGTGATCCGTCGGCTACCTGCTGTGGAAACGCTTGGCGCAACATCTGTCATCTGCTCCGACAAGACCGGCACACTGACGCGCAACGAAATGACCGCGCAGCGCATCAACGTTGCACTCGGCGAGGCGCGCGCGAGCGGCGCGGGCTATGGACCGGAAGGCGTTCTCACACTGTCGCCGGAAGCCGACACAGAGGTCGGCCGCGATACCATCATTCTGCTGGCGCGCGGCGGCCTGCTGTGCAACGACGCACACGTGCATCAGATCAGCGGCGCATGGACCGTCAACGGCGATCCGATGGAAGGCGCATTGGTGGCGCTCGCGGCCAAGGCCGGTCTCAGCGCTGAGGCAGTGCGAACCGAATGGCCGCGCCTCGACGAAATCCCCTTCGACGCCCAGCACCGCTTTATGGCGACGCTGCACAAGGCTGCGAGTGGCGACAACATCATCTTGGTGAAGGGTGCACCCGAGCGCGTGCTGGACATGTGCAGCACGCAGGCCGACGGACAAGGTGGCGCGCCGCTTGATCCCGCGTTCTGGGCGTCGCGCATTGCCGCTGCCGCCGCCGAAGGCGAGCGTGTCCTGGGTTTCGCCATGAAGCCAACCGCCAGCACCACCAGCCGCCTGTCATTCGAAGACGTCGAAAAGGACCTCGTATTCCTCGGCATTGTCGGCTTCATGGATCCGCCGCGCGAGGAAGCAAAGGCGGCGATTGCCGAATGTCGCACCGCTGGCATCGCCGTGAAAATGATCACTGGCGATCACGGTGCGCCCGCGGCCGCGATCGCGCGCCAGCTTGGGCTCAGCGATAACCCGCAAGTGCTGACGGGTCATGATGTCGATGCGCTCTCCGATGAAGCGCTGAAAGATGCCGTCACGCACACGACCGTGTTTGCGCGCACCAGTCCCGAGCACAAGCTGCGCATCGTCCGCGCACTGCAAGCGAGGGGGCAGATCGTCGCCATGACCGGCGACGGGGTCAACGATGCGCCATCTCTCAAGCAGGCGGATGTCGGCATCGCCATGGGCAACAAGGGCACGGAGGCCGCCAAGGAAGCCTCGCAAATGGTGCTGCTCGACGATAATTTCGCGTCCATCGTCTCAGCCGTGCATGAAGGTCGGACGGTTTACGACAACATCCAGAAGGTCACCGCCTGGACCATCCCGACCAACGGCGGCGAGGCGCTGACTGTCATCCTCGCGATCCTCGTCGGCTTCACGCTGCCGATGACACCGGCGCAAATTCTCTGGATCAACATGATCCTCACGATCACGCTGGGCCTCGTGCTGGCCTTCGAGCCGCCGGAACCGAACGTCATGCGCCGCCCGCCACGCTCGGCTACCGCCGGCCTGCTGACGCCGTTCCTGGTCTGGCGGGTGATTTTCGTCTCTCTGCTCTTCGTCGTCGGCGCACTGTTCATTTTCTTCTACGCGCTGAACAGCGGCTACGATGTCGACACCGCGCGCACCATGGTGGTCAATACCATCGTCGTGCTGGAGATCTTCTACCTGTTCAACGTGCGCTACCTGCACATGACGTCGTTCACCTGGCGGGGCGCACTGGGTACGCCGCCGGTGCTGATCGCGGTCGGAATAGTGATCCTCGCGCAGCTCGCGTTCACGTATCTGCCCATCATGCACACGCTGTTCGCGACACGGCCGCTGAGCCTGTTCGACAGCGTACTGATCCTGGCCGTCGGCCTGATAGCGATGCTGATCCTGGAGGGGGAAAAGAACCTGATGCGCCGGCTCGGCGTGCTGAAAGTTTACAGCTAGCGGGCAGCGAGATCACCCTGTCGGTCGCACCACGGCGCGGACAGGGTGTTGACTGCGACGGGCTCCCGTCCCTAGATATTCCGCTGCGGTGCAAGCCGCGCCCGGGCCCGCGGAAAGGGTTGAACCCACTTGCATCACTGAGCTGACAACGCGACCTTTGTGCAGCCGGATTTGCGGGTCATCGGCGCTTCGTGCACGGAGGCTCCTTATGAACCAGCTCCCTGAGCGCCCTAATCTCGACCACCTGAAACGACAGGCCAAGGATCTGCTTGCCGACTATCGCAAGCGTGATCAAGCCGCGATAGCGCGATTTCGCACGTCGTTGCCCGTTGCCAGCGGCAAGGACGACGCAGCAATCACCGCGCTCAATCTCAAACTCCACGATGCGCAATCCTGCATCGCGCGCGAATATGGCTTCGCATCTTGGAGTGATCTGAAAAGCTTCGTTGAAGCGCGCAATGCTCTCTCCGCTGACAGAGCGGCCACGATCATGATGTGGCTGCGTTTCGTCTACGCGGGCGACATTGCGGGTGGCACGAACCGATCACGCCCGGCGTTGGCGGCGCGCATGCTGACCGAGCAACCCGATTTCCTGGATGATGATCCGTATCTCGCCTGCGCCGTGGGGGATGTGTCTGTTCTGAGCGCGGCGGCACAACGCGATCCCGGCTGGGTGAACACGCCGGGCGGCCCGCTAAAACTCCCACCTCTGGTGGCGGTCACGCATTCCGGATTTGTGCGTTTGCCTGAGTATCGCGATCGTTTGCATGTCGCCGCCCGGATGCTGCTCGACGCGGGCGCTGATCCGAACCAGGCCGTAGGCAACCGCTGGCCGCCGGCCTCTCTCGCCGAGCCGTCTGCGCAAAATCCGCTGTCTGCCCTTTACGGAGCGGCGGGCCAGAACCACGATCCAGACCTGACCAAACTGCTGCTCGCCGCCGGTGCAAATCCCAACGATGGCGAGTCGCTCTATCATGCGTTGGAAAGCACCGCATGCACGCGCCTGCTGCTCGAAGCCGGCGCGGAAATCGAAGGCAGCAATGCGATGTATCGCGTGCTGGATCTCGACAATCTGGATGCACTGAAGCTGCTGCTGTCCTA
>JAEZBU010000002.1 GCA_023426855.1 Pseudomonadota bacterium
TCGACCACCTTCAGCCCAACCGCTGCCGGCAGCGGATCGGACGCGTGCGTCGTATAGAAATGGAATTTGTTCTCGAAGCACTTGTCTTCGATCTCCGGCGTCGTGATGACGGCCGACAACGGCAGACCGGCGCCCAGTGTTTTGGACAGCGTCACGAAATCCGGCACGACGCCGTCGTATTCACTATCGAACATCCGCCCCGTGCGGCCGAGCCCGGTCTGCGCTTCGTCGATGATCACCAGCATACCGCGCTTGCGCGCCCGCTCGGCCAATGCCTTGAGATAGCCCTTGGGCGGAACCACGACACCGCCTGACGAGAAGATGGATTCCACGATCAACGCCGCGGGATTGCCGGTGGACTGGCGATCGTAAAGCTCGAAGCCATAGTCAAGCTCGGCCAGCCAATCGTACTCTTCCCCCTTCGTGAACGCGGGCCGGTAGGGCGTCGGCGCAGGCAGCACGAATGATCCGGGAGCTGCGGGGCCGTGCCCCGCTCTGCTGCTGTTATAGGTTGCAGACGCAGCACCTTGCGTCACGCCATGCCAGGAACGCGACAACGCCAGAACCTCGTATCGGCCGGTCGCCGTTTTGGCCATGCGCAGCGCGGCCTCGTTCGATTCACCGCCCGTCGACAACAGCAGCACGCGCTCCAGGTTTCCTGGCGCGATCTTGGCCAGCGCCTCGCCGAGATCGATCACCGGACGCGACAGAAGCTGACTATACAGATGCACCAGTTCGCCAGCCTGCTCGCGGATCACCTGCGTGATCTCAGGGTGGCTATGGCCGAGAATGGTGCTCATCTGGCCGGACGCGAAATCGAGCAACCGGCGTCCGTCGGTCGTCGTCATGTACGAGCCCTGCGCCGATGCGATGATCGCCGGCTGGAAGAAATGACCGTAGCGGACCAGATGACGGTCGGCCTTCTCCCACAGCGCCGTGTCTGCTGCTGTCGTGCTCTTCTGCATGATACGCGATCCAGTTTCGCTTGCGCCCGGCGCAGACTCCCACGCCTTATCCGCTCACTTCAAAGCCTGTTACTGCAATCCTGATCCGCAACGACTGCGGATCATCGTCAAAGAATCTGGCTGAGGAATTCGCGCGTGCGCGGGTCACTCGCCTCCTTAAAGAAGGTCGCGGGCGGTCCGTGCTCGACGATGATGCCGCGATCCGTGAAATAGATATGATCGCCGACCTCGCGCGCAAAACTCATCTCGTGCGTGACGAGAATGCAGGTCATGCCCTCCTCGGCCAGTTCGCGAATGGTAACCAGCACTTCCTTCACCGTCTCGGGATCGAGCGCCGCCGTCACTTCGTCGAACAGCATGACGTCCGGGTTCATGGCCAGCGAACGCGCGATGGCGACGCGCTGCTGCTGACCGCCGGAAAGCTCGCCTGGATATGCACCTTCCTTGCCTTCCAGCCGTACTTTCTTGATCAGGCGGCGCGCCTGCGCCTCGACGTCGGCCTTGTCGCGCTTCAGCACGAGCATCGGCGCCATCATGACGTTTTCCAGCGCGGTTTTGTGCGGAAACAGGTTGTAGGACTGGAACACCATGCCGACCTTCTTGCGCAGCGCAAGCTTGTCGAGCCCAGGATCGTTGACCTCCTGCCCCTCGACCTTGATCGACCCCTTGTTGATAGGGACGAGCGCGTTGATGCAGCGCAGCAGCGTGGATTTACCGGATCCCGACGGGCCGATGATGCACACCACCTCGCCCTTCTTCACGTTCATCGAGACGCCCTTCAGCACCTCGATGTGGGCGAACGATTTATGCACATCGCTGATGGCGATAATCGGCTGGTCCGGAGTCCAGCCATTAGGATTGGCCGTTACTGATTTAGCGGCTGCCATTGCGCAGCATCCTCACGATTTCAGTGCGTACTTGCGCTCGAGATAGATGGTCCAGCGCGCGATCGGGTAGCAATAGAGAAAGAAGAACACGAGCAGCATGCCATACATCGGCATCAGAAGATCGGTCCGCTGCTCGGCAGCCAATGCGTCCTGCGTCAGCGTCATGGCGTCGTTGACGCCAACGATGGAGACCAGCGGCGTCGACATCGTCAGGATGGCGTACCAGTTCATCCAAGGCGGCGTCATCCGCTTCACGCATTGCGGCAGGATGATCCGCCACAGCGTCTGCATCCGCGAAAAAGCGAGGCTTTCCGCCGACTCCCACTGACTGGTCGGGATTGAATTGATGGCGCCACGCACAATCTCGGCGACGTTCGCCATGATCGGCAGCGACAGCCCGACCGTGGCCTTCAGCCAAGCCGGTAGCGGAATGACGAATCCAAAAACGCGAACTTGAAACGGCGTCAGCAACATCACGAAAAACAACAGAACCAGCCACGGCGAGTTGCGGAAGAACTGCGTGATCAACCAGGATATCTTGCGCACGCCACTATTGAGCGAAATCTGCCCCAGGCCGAGCGCCAATCCGACCGTGGTGCCGATCGCCATCGCAAGGAAGCTGACTGCGATATTCAGCACGAAACCGCCGAATTCTCCCGGAGGGCCGAACAGCAGCAGCGGCGCCCACCTCATCAAGGTCTCGGCAACACCGGCGTTGCTGCCGGTGGTCCGCATCTGCGCGTAGGCTTCGGTTCCCGCAAGCAGCAGCAGGAACGCCACTGCCACGATCATCAGCGAGCGCGGCGTGAAGGCGCTGGCGGTGAAACCAGTTTCGCCGACAGGGGCAGCCGGCGCGGATGCCGGAGCCGTTGCTTTCGTGCTTGCCTCGCTCATCGGCCGAATCCCGGAACAGCGAGCGATTTTTCAAGCCGCGTCATCAACCAGACGATGACGCCGACCAGCAGTAGATAGAACGTCAGCAGCGTGATCATCATCTCGAAAACGTTGATGCGATCCGACCATATCTGGCTTGCCACAAACAATGTCTCAGGAACTGCGATCGCGTAAGCCTGCGTGGTTGTCTTGGCCAGATTGACGAGATTGTTGTTCAGCGCCGGCAGGCAAAAGCGGATGGCCAGTGGCAGCACGACGTAACGGTACGTCTGCCATCGGTTGAAACCGAGCGATTCAGAGGCTTCGACGGTCGATTTCTGCACCGCCTCGATGCCGGATCGGAAAATCTCGACATTGAATGCGCCCGCGAAGAACGACAGCGAAATCACCGCCCATTCGAAACTGCCGAGCATCGGCTCCATAATGCCGTATTGGTTCACGACGCGCGGCATCATGGGGCCAAGCGCGAAGTAGAAGAAATACATCTGCACCAGTGGCGGGGTATTCCGAAAAAACTGGATATAACCCTGCACGACCGCCTTCAGCACGCGATGCCGGCTGCCCTGCAGCCACGCACCGACGATGCCGATCACGACGCTCAGTACGATACAGATGGTCGCGAGTTTGATCGTCGTCCACATGCCGCGCAGCAAACGGCCGCGCTCGAACTGGTCATAGAAATGAACGAAATTGAAACCCGTACTGTCGTTCAACTCGCGAAGTGCGTCCCAAAGGGCGTCCATCTAGCGTACCATTGCGGAGCCCGCGTACGGGCATCAAAGTCAGGAATGCGCCTGCGCAACGCGTCTCGCGCGTCCTCGCGGATGCATTTTCATGATGAGGCTTTGAAGCTGGCAGGGGCCCGCGGGTTTCACGCCTGAGCGCGTCCCGCGGACCCCGTTAAGACTTACTGCTTGGCCTTGGCCGAAGCTTCGGTCAGCCACGTGGTGTTGCTGCCGACCCACTTCTTCTCGAGTTCGAGCAGCTTGCCGGACTTCAGCCAGTCGGTGACCGTCTCCGACATGAACTTGCCCCACGGGCCGTCCAGGTCTTCAGTCTTGACGGCCAGGCCCCACGGAACGGGCTGCCATTCCGTCAGCTCGATCACGTCGAAGTTGTCCCACTTCTTTTCCTGAGCCTTCTTCCAGACGAGCACGACGTCGTCATAGACAAAGCCGACGCAGCGGCCGTCGAGCAGCGCCTGCTCGGCTTCCGGAATGCCCTTGAAGGCAACCAGATCCTGCTGGGTATACTTCGACTGGAGATCGTTGTTGTAGAAGGCGCCCTGAAGTGCGCAGACCGGCTTACCCTTGAGATCGGCTGCCGATTTGATGTTTGCAGCCTTGTTGGCCATGATGGCGACGCCGGATGCGTAATAAACCGGGTCGACAATGCCGACCACCTTGCGACGCTCAGGCGTATCGCTCATGGTCGCGATCATCAGGTCGATCTTGCCCTGCTGCAGAAACTGCATGCGGTTGGACGATACGACCGACACAAGTTCCAGCTTCACACCGAGACGCTTAGCAACCTCGGCCGCCATGTCAGCTTCCATGCCAACGATTGCGCCGCTGGAGTCACGCGTGCCCCACGGTGGATAGTCGGTCTTCACGCCGACGATCAGAGTCCCTTTTTTCTTAATGTCATCCAACGGGTTAGCATTGACTGACGCGGTCATACCAGCGAATGCCACGGCAACCGCGACTGCCACTGTCGCAAACACACGTTTCATACTGTCGATCTCCCCTTGTTACGAACGCGCCGGTCCGACAAAACAAGCCGATCCGAAGCCGATCGAAGGAGATAATGCACGATAACTAGGCAATGCAAAAGATTAAGCTGGTGGCAACCGCTGCCCATCAAAGCAGCACTCTTCCTGCTGATGATATTCGGTGGACTGTTCGTTACTGTACGGACAAATTGCAAAACAAGCGCCGCGCCGCTCGCCTGATGGCGCATCATCGTCTACTCTATGAACCTCGGCGAGGGAGGCGGTATGGCATCGCTGACTGGCGTACGCGTGCTGGTAGTCGAAGACGAAGCAATGCTGCTGCTCGCGTTGCAGGATATCCTTGAAGAGCTCGGCTGCGAGCTTGCTGCCTGTGCCGCGCGCCTCTCGGAAGCGACGGACATTGCGAGACATATCCAGTGCGAAGTCGCCATACTGGATATCAATCTCGGCGGCGAACGAATAGACGCGGTTGCTGACATTCTCGCTAACCGCGGCATTCCATTCGTATTCGCAACAGGTTACGGTGACGATGGGCTGATGGCGCGGCATCAATCGGCGCCGCTTATGGAAAAGCCCTACGATAGCGACGACTTGCGGAAGGCATTGACGAGCATCTTGGTACGCTAGTTTCTTGCCTCTCGTATTTCTTTCCACCGCATTCCCAGCTCCCGGCGGCAGTAGCGAATGAAATGGAGCAGTCTCGGACCAAAGAGAATGACCGCCGTTGGCATGCCGCGCAGGATATTCTGGGCGACGGCGGCGAAATGGGCGCTCGCATTCGCGCGCACGACTGGGCCGCAACGCCGCTCGGGCCTCTAGCCGATTGGCCGTCCAATCTGCGCTCGAGCCTCGGCATCTGCCTGAATGCCAAGCTTCCATTCGCATTGTTTTGGGGGCCGGATTCAAGGGCATTCTACAATGATGCGTGGAGCGTGATGCTTGGCGCACGACATCCCAAGGCGCTCGGATTACCTCTTCGCGACGCAGCACCCGAGCTTTGGGATTGGGCCGGATCTATCTGCCAAAGTGTGCTGAGCAGCGGCGATGGCGCTTCGGCGACGTCGCGGCTGATCCCGTTGCAAAGGCACGGATTTACAGAAGAAACCTATTTCGATTTCACGTTCAGCCCAATCCGGAATGACGACGGGCAGGTCGCTGGTGTTTTCAATGCCGCCAGCGAGACGACGCTGAGCGTCATCGACAAACGGCGCACACGCACATTGCGAGAGGTGGCCGAAGGCATTGCTGGCGCGACATCAGCCGACCAGGCAAGTATTCTGGCCGCACGCATTCTCGCCACCGCACGCGCCGACGTATCGTTCTGTCTGATCTACCTGCTGGATGCCGGCGGCACATCCGCCCGGCTGGCCGCCGCGGAAGGCATTGCCCCGGACACGGTGGCGACCCCAGTTGACATCAAACTTACGCTGCCAGCATCGATCTGGCCGTTGCGGTCGGTGATCACCACACAACGCGCCCAAATCGTAACGGCTTTATCGGCGCGATTTGGCTTCCATCTGCCGGGCGGCCTATGGCCTGAGCCTGCAGAAAGTGCGTTTGTCACGCCCATCAATGCGCACACTCCCGGACGGGCCGCGGGTTTCCTTATCACCGGGATCAGTCCGCGCCGCGTCGTCGATGACGCTTATCGAACATTTGCCGAGCGTGCGGCGTCGCAGATATCGCAGGCTCTGATCCGGACGCGCGTTCCCTACGAGCAACGCCGCCGTCGCCTTCGCCACAGCCTTCGCCGACGGGGCATTGCCGAGCCCTTGCTCGACGGTGACGCATCGGCTGACCGGACAGCGCCGTCGCAAGAGAAGCGCCTCCGCATATTAGTCGTCGACCGCGAGCCGGAATTGCGGGCGCATATCGCAGAACTTCTCGGAGAAACGTACGACGTCGATACAGCCGCAGAAATTGGCCAGGCTCTCTCTGCTGCTGAACAAAATCCTCCCGATCTCTTGCTATGCGAACTCGCCCTGCCTCAGCTTGATGGCTTCAAACTGATAGCGGAACTGCACGCACGGGCCGTAACGCGCGCACTTCCAGTCGTGATGCTGACCACCTATGCCAGCGAAGAAATTCGCGCTGAGGCGGTCGAGGCCGGTGCGGATGATGTGTTGATCAGGCCGTTCACTGATCGTGATCTGCTGCGTTGCATCGCGCATAATCTGAAACTCTCGCGGCTGCGCAATGAAGCGGCAACGCGAGAACACCGGCTGCGTCAGCGCGCTCAAATGCTGCAGGATCGCCTCAACACGATTGTCGAGAACATGCCCGTCGGCGCGGCCCTGCTTGGGCTCGACGGTCGTGTGCTGCACGACAATCCCGCATTCAGGAAGTATGTCCCGCAGAATCCCAGTCCATTGCGTGCGGCCCTCAGTGAATGGATTGGCTTTGATGATGAGGGTCGGCAGATCGACGTATCGGCTTACCCTGGCATGCGGGCACTGCGCGGCGAGGTCGTTCACAATCAGACGTTCGTGCATCGTCCGCCGGATCGGCCGCCACGTCACACGCTCGTCAGTGCAATTCCAATTCGTGATGAAGCCGACGACATATCGGGCGCACTGGCAATCATTGTCGACAACGACGCGACCGTGCGCACATCCAGGGCGCTGGCCGAAAGTGAAGCCCGGCTTGCCGCAATTTTCAACTCCGCCGCCGTCGGCCTGGCACAATCCGATCGCGTCGGCCGCTTTACATTGGTCAATGACCGTTTCTGCGAGATTGTCGGCCGATCGCGTGAGGACATATTGAAACTTCGCTGGTCAGATATAACGCATGCAGATGACCAGACCGAAAACATGATGTTCCTGCAGCATCTCGTTGCGACGGGAGAACCGTTCGAAACCGAACATCGCTTCCTTCGACCTGATGGAACGATCGTGTGGGTGCGCAATAGCGTCAGCCAGATCCACGATGCCGCCGATCGCGATCAAGGCATTCTGGCGGTGACGGTGGACATCAGTGAACACAAGCACGCTGCGGCGCAGATCGACACGTTGACGGAAGATTCGCGCATTCGACGCGAAGAGCGTGAAGCACTGCTCAGCGCCCTGCCCGTCGGCGTTTTCATCGCGCATGATCCGGAATGCAAAACGCTGACGACAAATCCGGCCGGCGCTGCGATCCTTCGCATATCCTCCGGAGAAAACGCCTCCAAGACCGGACCTGGGCGCGATACGCTGCCCTTTCGGGTCTACAAGGACGGCGCCGAGATCTCGGGCAACGCCCTTCCGATGCAGCGCGCCGCCCAGTCCGGCGAAACGGTAATGGGCGAGGAGGTCGACCTGCATTTCCCCGACGGCAGCGTCACCAACCTCTATGAATACGCATTACCGGTGCGCGATGGTTCAGGCGCGATCCGCGGTTGCGTCGGCGTATTCGTGGACATCACGTCCCGCAAGCAGGCCGAACAGCGCCAGAAACTGCTGCTGAATGAACTCAACCATCGCGTCAAAAACACGCTCGCCATCGCGCAATCGATTGCAGCGCACACGTTGCGCGAGATACCGGAGCCGCGCGAATTCAAGCAAGCCTTTTCAGCCCGGCTCATGACATTGGCACGCGCCCATAACGTGCTCACGCGCTCAGCATGGCAAGGCGCTGCAATCGGCGACGTCGTCGATGCCGCCATCGCGCCATTCAGATCGGATCGCATATCGCAGTTCGTGACCGGCGGACCGACCATCTCGCTCGACCCCAACGCTGTCGTTACGCTCAGTCTGGCTTTGCACGAACTGGCGACCAATGCGGCCAAGTACGGCGCGCTATCGAAAGAAACGGGCCGCATCGTCGTTCAGTGGGGATTACGAAACGACGAAACGACGGCGCACAAATCGATGATCGGCCTGTCCTGGATTGAACGCGGCGGCCCAACCGTCAAACCTCCCGAGCGACGGGGCTTCGGCACCCGGCTCGTTGAAGCCAGCGCGCAGCAGCTTGGTGGCAGCGTTTCCCTCCACTATCCGTCCCCAGGCTTCGAGTGCCACTTCTTAATCTCGCTGCCGCAACGCGCGTCGCCGGTGCCAGACGTACCGTTGAACGACTGACCCGAAGCACTAGGCCCCACAGCCAGGATCGCGATGACCGCAGACGAAATCATTCAACTTCTTGAGCTCAAGCCGCACCCCGAAGGCGGCTATTTCCGCGAGACGTTCCGGGATACCCGTCTGGTCGAAGGGCGCGCTGCTTCGACCGCGATCTATTATCTCTTGAAAGAGGGACAGTCGTCCCACTGGCATCGGGTCGACGCCACCGAGATCTGGCATTGGCATGCGGGCGCCCCACTGGAACTTGGCATCGCCACCGATGGCGCGGCTGAGCACGTCGTGCGCCTCGGCAACAATTTCCAGAACGACGAGCGCCCGCAAGCCGTCGTTGACATCGGCCATTGGCAGCGGGCGCGGAGCCTGGGCGCCTGGACACTGGTTGGCTGCACCGTAGCGCCGGGCTTTACGTTCGACGGCTTCGAGCTGGCCGCGCCGGACTTCGTCCCTGGCACGTAGCCAAAATCCGCCGGTCCGCTGACCGCGTTGCACTTGGCAAGATTTTGCTCTACATGCACATTTATGGTGCAGATAAAATCTCTCACCCCGGCTGCGGGGAATGGCGGAATGGATCAGGCTCGACTTGTGGCGCAGCAGATCGGGCAGCGCGTGCGGACTGTGCGCCGGCAACGCGGGCTGACGCTTGAGGCGCTCGGGAAGGAGACCAACCTCTCGGCGGCGTTTCTGTCCCGCATCGAGCGCGGCGAAGCTGCCACGTCGATCGCCAGCCTGATCGTCATTGCCACCAGCCTGGACATTCCGCTGCGCGACTTCTTCGAGGATACCAGCGACGCTAACGTCGCAAAGTCCTACACGGTTTCGCGGCGCGCGACACGCACCAAGCAGGCCCCTCTGGAAGCCAACGGCTATACGTTCCACTGGCTGTCCGGCGAACTGGCAGACCCTGAACTGAGCGCGTTTTCCCTGGAATTTCCGGCAAAATCCAACGAGGACATCGCGCTACTGACGCACGAGGGCGAGGAAATACTCTACATCCTCGAGGGTCAGATCGAATTTCAAATCGGAGACGATCGCTTCGTTCTGGAAGCCGGCGACTGCGTGCACTTCCACGGCGACAAGCCGCACATGGGCCGCAACATCGGACGCACGCCCGCGCGCATGCTGATGGTCGTCACGCCGTCCCAGGCCATCGGATCAGCGCCTTAGATCTTCAGCCGCCGGCTTCACGCCAACCGCAATGCCTCAAAACGCCGTTGCCACCGGCATCGGTTTGCACGCACCTTTGCGCGCGCATACGCGAAAGCCGACGACGCTCGTGGTCGCGTTTGCGCGCGATATGGTTTGCATGACATGCAAATTCATGCACACTTGCTGCGAAGACACGATCACCACGCGCGACTGGTCCGTCAGCATGTCGCGCAATCTTTGAGAAACACACCACGGCGCGCCAACGTGCAGCGCTCAAAAAACGGGAGCCAAATCGTGGAACACATCGTGATGAGTTTGTCCGACGTGCACGCGACGACCAAGCGCGCGCTGATCAAGCAAGGCTTCAGTGACGTGCATGCGCAGGCGATCGCCAATACTGTGACGATGGCTGAGCGCGATGAGTGTCGCCATCACGGCTTGTTCCGTATGCCCTTTTACGTCAACGCGCTGAAGGCAGGGCAGGCCTCGCCCGACGCGATCCCGACAGTCACCAAACTGGCTCCCAGCATCATCAAGGTCGATGCGCACTACAGCTTCTCGCCGCTGGCGCTGGAGTACGGCGACGAGCCGCTCGCCAATCTCGCCAAGGAGCAGGGCATCGCGGCGCTGTGCGTGAACAATGCGCTCAACGTCGCCGCGCTTTGGCCGGAAGTCGAGCGGCTTGCCGAACGCGGCCTGGTTGCGTTCGCATTCGTCGCCGCAAGCCCCTACGTCGCGCCGCACGGCGGCACCAAACCGGTGTTCGGCACCAATCCGATGGCATTCGCCTGGCCGCGCGACAATCATCCGCCACTGGTTTTTGATCAGGCGGCAAGTTCCTGCGCGCGCGGTGAGATCCAGATCCGCCTGCGCGATGGCCGCCAGCTCGAACCCGGCTGGGCGATCGACGTCAACGGCAATCCGACGACGGATCCAAAGGCCGCACTGGAAGGCGCGCAGCTTCCCTTCGGCGGCGCCAAGGGATCGTCGCTGGCGCTGATGGTTGAACTGCTCGCCGGACCGCTGATGGGCGACGCGCTGAGCTTCCAGGCCGCCGAACACGATAAGGCCAACACCGGCGCGCCGTGCGGCGGCGAACTGGTCATCGCCATCGATCCGCTGCGTTGCGTGCAGAACGGCGACCGCAAGGCCCAGCTCGCGCACGGCGAGATGCTGTTCACCAAGATCCTGGAACAGGACGGTACGCGTCTGCCATCGGATCGCCGTTACAAAGCGCGCAAGCGGACCGCCGTCGATGGCGTGCGGGTTCCCAAATCGCTCTATGACACCCTGCAAACCTATCTGGCAGGCGAAAAGGTCAACACGCGTCAGGCTTATGAGGGCGACCACATTCTTCCCAGCGGTGCAAAGGCATAACCAGCGGCTCATCGAGGACAATACGCCATGTCAATCTATGAACCGACGGACCGCACACGCATCAAACGCCGGCCCGAGCGCGGTCATTATGATCGCGAGGTCGTACACAAGATCATCGACGAGGCGCTCATTGCACACATCGGCTTCGTCGTCGACGGCATGCCGTACGTCATCCCGACCGCGATCGTGCGTCTCGGCGAAGACCTCTACTGCCACGGCAGCCCGAACAATCACCTGCTGACATCGCTGCAGGATGGCGCGCAGGCGTGCATCACCGTCACGCTGATCGATTCCATCGTAGCCGGACGTTCCGCATTCGGCTGCAGCATGGATTATCGTTCCGTGGTGGTGTTTTCCAACGCCGAGAGGATCACCGATCCCGCCGAAAAGGAGCGCATCGCCGACGCGTTCGTAGAAGGCATCATCCCGGGACATAAAGTGCGTCGCCCCAAACCCAAGGAGCTCGGCGCGACGCTGTTCCTGCGCTTCCCGATCAACGAGGCCTCGGCAAAAATCCGCGACGTCGGCGTGCTCGATGTGGACGGCGATTATGAACTCGACCTGTGGGCGGGCCGCATTCCGCTGAGGCTCACCGCGGGCGAAGCACAAAGCTGTGCGCGGCTGAAGGACGGTATCGAGATGCCGGACTACGCCAAGGACTACCAGCGCGGCTGACCGCCGTCTGGCTGCCGAGGCATGGCGCGGCCTGCGCCTCGGCAATACCTGTCCAGCAGCACTGTGCGCCTTCGCCACGATCGCGACGACAGCGAACGTCGGCGCAACGCATCGCGCCATCTACCCCGCGCGCTGACATCCCCTGCTGATGCTCAAGCGCATAAGCATTGCCGCTCTCATTCTGGACGTCCCCCGTTATCTGCTGTGGATAACGAGGATTGCGGGTTTTGCACACGCGCGTGTAGCAATCGCATCACTGCGACGGACGCGCATCAATCTCCGATTCGTCCGTGATTGCGGGCGATTGATCGCACTGGCTGTCTTTACTCCAATTCAATCTTTACCTCCGCCGCTTACATTCGATTCGCGGCGCGTTGATCCATCCGCGGTCGACGCGTTACGAAACATGCCTATGGGACTGCTTGGGGAGAGCGCGTGTCCCGATGAGTTCAGGTCAGTCATTGCCGAAGCTCAGTTGAGCTTCCGCCAAACGGAGGGACTCCCCCTGTGTTGAAGTCAGTTGCTTATGGCTTAGTGAGTCTTGTGGCGGCCGGCAGTATCGCCGCCGCGACACATGCGAATGCCGCGGGCGGATACCCGCCCTATGGCAATCCCTACGGTGGAAGCATCAAGGACGCTCCACCTCCTGCGCCCGTCGCTTACATTCCACCGCCCAATTGGGCCGGTGTCTACATCGGTGCGCATCTCGGCTATGGCTGGGCAGAAACCGACTGGAATTTCCGTAATATCAGCAATTTCAACAATGCCATCGGCGATCGTGCCGGCCATGATCCTTCAGGCTGGTTCGGCGGCGGACAGCTCGGCGTCAACATCCAGAGCGGTCGTATCGTCTGGGGTCTGGAAGGCACGCTTTCGGGCGCCGACCTGACCGATCACTCATCCAGCCCGGCGCTTGCCACCGATCGTCTCGCGACCGAAATCGACATGCTTTGGACGATCACCGGCCGTCTTGGCTATGACTGGGGCGGACTGCTGACCTACGTCAAGGCAGGCTATGCCGGCGCCAGCGTCGACATTTCCGCACGTGATCCGATCACGCCGATCCGGCTCGGCAACGACGATACGCTGCATGGCTGGACCGTCGGTTTCGGCGCCGAATACCTGTTCTCGCCGAACGTGATCGTCGGTCTTGAGTACAGCTATGCCGACCTCGGCAGCGCGTCGTATCGCGGCTTGGATTCCAATGCGACCGCCTACGACATCAAGAACGACGTCACGCTTCACACCGTGATGGCGCGGATCAGCTACAAGTTCGACGCCAACCGTTATCTGGCAGGACCATCCTGGTAATTCGCGACGGCCACCGCGACTACCAACAAAAAGGGGAAGCAGCCGAATTGAGCCGCTTCCCCTTTTTGCATTTTTGACTCACTGTTGCGCTTGCGCGGCTTGCGCGGCGTCAATCCAGATCCTTGACGTTGCCCGGCTCGTCTTCCTTCAGACGTTGCGCCAGTGCTGCCTCGATGAACTGATCGATATCGCCATCGAGCACTGCATCCGGATTGCCACTTTCGACGCCGGTCCGCACGTCCTTGACCATCTGATACGGCTGCAGAACATACGAGCGGATCTGATGCCCCCAGCCGATCTCGGTCTTGCTGGCGGCCGCAGCATTGGCCTTTTCCTCGCGGGTTTTCAGCTCCAGCTCATAGAGCCGCGCGCGCAGCATGCTCCACGCGATCGCGCGGTTCTTGATCTGCGAGCGTTCCTGCTGACTGGCCACGACGATGTTGGTCGGGATATGCGTGATGCGCACGGCCGAGTCCGTGGTGTTGACGTGCTGTCCGCCCGCGCCGGACGCGCGATAGGTATCGACGCGGCAGTCGCTATCCTTGATCTCGATCTCGATGTTGTCGTCGATGACCGGGAACACCCAAACGGATGCGAAGCTGGTGTGGCGGCGGGCGTTGGAGTCATACGGCGAGATGCGCACGAGACGATGCACGCCCGACTCGGTTTTCAGCCAGCCGTAGGCGTTTTCGCCCGTGATCTCCAAAGTCGCCGACTTGATGCCCGCTTCTTCGCCCGCGCTTTCTTCGATCAGCGCAACCTTGTAGCCGCGCTGCTCAGCCCAGCGCATATACATGCGCGCGAGCATCTGCGCCCAGTCCTGGCTCTCCGTGCCGCCGGCACCCGCGTGAACTTCGAGATAGGTGTCGTTGGCGTCGGCTTCACCCGATAGCAGCGCCTCGACTTCACGCTTCTGGGCGCGTTCGCGAAGCTGTCGCAGCGCCGCTTCGCCTTCGGCGATGGTCGCATCATCATCCTCCGCCTCGCCGAGTTCGACCAGGGTCACGGCATCGTCGAGTTCCTGCTCGACGGCTTTGTAGGAGCTGATCTGCCGCTCAAGCGTCTGGCGTTCGCGCATTACCTTCTGGGCGGCGCGTTGATCACTCCACAGCGTCGGGTCTTCGGCGCGTTGGTTCAGTTCGGCAAGGCGTGCTTCGGCTGTATCCCAGTCAAAGATGCCTCCGGAGCAAGGCCAGCGACTGCTGGATGGCATCGACGTGCTTTTGTGGCTCGGCCCTCATGGCGGCCTCCCGGAAGTTTGCGCGATCGGTGGAAGATTGACGCTGATATAAAAGCGCGGACGCAGGCTGTAAACGTGCCTGCGCCTCAAAAGCCGCTTCTAGTAGACGTTGCCAAACCCGGAACTGACGTTCCGCGGCGGTCCGCTGCCGCCTTCGCCATATGAACTCGTCTCATAGCCAAGGAACGAGTTGGCGTCGTCCGGCTCCTCGAAGGGCTTGAAGAACTCCCAGACCACATCGCGCTCACCCGGGCTGGCACGCAGGCCGGTGTAGCGGTTGACCGGCACGGTGCGGATGCCAGCAGGGGCGCGGAACGGCACCTTCTTGTCGCCCAGCGCGTCCTTCATGAAGTTGGCGAAGATCGGCGCGGAAACCTGACCGCCGGTTGCCTTGCCCATGGAGCGCGGGTTGTCGTAGCCAACGTAAACGCCGACCACGAGATCCGGGGAATAGCCGACGAACCAGATGTCCTTCGACTCGTTGGTCGTGCCTGTCTTGCCCGCCAGTGGCACACCCGGAACGATCTTCTTGATGTTGGCCGCGGTACCGCGCTGCACGACGCCCTCGAGCATCGAGGTCATCTGGAATGCGGTATGCGGATCCAGGATCTGCTTCCGGTCGTCCGGCGTTTCCGGCTCCGCCTGCCCCTGCCACTGCTCGGAATTGCAGCCATGGCACTCGCGTGCGTCATGGCGCCAGACCGTCCGTCCCCAGCGATCCTGGATACGGTCGATCAGCGTTGCACGGACCTGACGGCCGCCGTTGGCGAACACGGAGTAGGCCGTCGCCATTCTGAGCAGCGTCGTTTCACCTGCACCCAGCGACATCGCCAGCACCGGCAGCAGATCGTCGTAGGCGCCGAAACGCTTGGAGTATTCGATGATGGTCGGCATGCCCAGATCCTGGGCCAGCCGCACCGTCATCTGGTTGCGCGACCTCTCGATGCCGACTCTCAGCGTCGAGGGGCCAGCCGATCGATCACGGTTATAATTCTCCGGTCGCCAGATCCCCTGGCCGCCACCCTGGTCGATCTCGATCGGAGCATCGAGCACGATGCTGGTCGGCTTGTAGCCGTTATCGAGCGCCGCCGCATAAACCAGCGGCTTATATGACGAACCGGGCTGACGACGGGCCTGTACAGCGCGGTCGAACTGGCTGATCGCGAACGAGAACCCGCCGACCACCGCGAGCACGCGGCCCGTATGCGGATCCATGGCGACCAGACCACCGCCGACCTCGGGAATCTGCATCAGCGTCCAGGCGCCGGTCATCTTGTCTGGATCCTTCGGCGCGACGTAAATCACGTCACCGACCGAGACGACATCGGCAGGCTGTTTCGGAGCCGCACCTCGCGAGCGTTCGGGGCTGATGAATTTGCCCGCCCACCTCATTTCAGCGAATGCGACCTCCACTGCCTCGCGCGCCTCCGCGTACGAGCCATCCTGCTGCCGCGCCGGCCGCAATCCGACGACGATCTTGCTCTTCTCGACTTCCAGAACGACGCCCATCCGCCAGGGCTGGATGTCGTTGGGCATGTCGATACCGGCCAGCGTCTTGCCCCAGTCGCCGTTGACGGCGATCTGCTGCACCGGTCCGCGCCAGCCGCGATCGCGGTCGAAGCCCACCAGCCCATCGATCAGCGCCTTGCGGGCGTAACCCTGCATTGTCGGATCGAGTGTGGTACGGACCGACAGACCGCCGCCGTACAGCTTGTCTTCGCCGTACTGCGACAACAGGGTACGCCGTACTTCTTCGGCAAAGAACTCGGCTGCGAAGATATGCGCGCCGAACGGACGGATATTGACCTGCAGCGGCTTGGCCTTGGCTTCGAGCGCCTGCTGGCTCGTCAGATAGCCGTTCTGCGCCATCTCATCGAGGATCCAGTTCCGGCGGATGGTCGCCTCTTTGGTGCGGCGGAACGGATGATAGTTGTTAGGGCCCTTTGGCAACGCCGCGAGATAGGCGGCCTCCTCCGGAGCCAGATCCTTCAATTCCTTGTTGAAGTAGTTCAGCGCCGCGGCCGCGACGCCATACGAGTTCATACCCAGGAAGATTTCGTTCAGGTAGAGCTCGAGGACCTTGTCCTTTGAATAGGCGCGCTCGATGCGGATAGCGAGGATCGCTTCCTTGAGCTTGCGCTCGTAATTCTGGACGTTGGTCAAAAGGAAGTTCTTGGCGACCTGCTGCGTGATGGTCGACGCGCCTTCCGGACGACGGCCCGGGTTTTGAATGTTCTTCAGAGCGGCACGGCCGATACTTATGAAGTCTAGGCCACCGTGCTCGTAGAAGCGCTTGTCCTCGGCTGACAGGAAGGCACCCGTCACCATCTTGGGGATGGTGTTGATCGGCACGAAGATGCGTCGTTCACGCGCGTACTCGGCGATCAGCGCGCCATCGTGCGCATGGATGCGCGTCATCACAGGCGGTTCGTACTGCGCCAAACTCTCGTAGCTCGGCAGATCCTTCGAGGCATGCCACAGCAGATAGCCGGCTCCGGCGGACGCAGCCAGGAACATCACCACGCCAGCCGCAAAGCCCCAGCCGAGCAGACTCAGCAGCAGGCTCTTGGACCGCTTTTTCTTGCGTTTCGGCGCAATGGGCGGTGGCAGAATTGGGGCTCGCATGGACCTCGGCTTCTTGCAGACGGGGAGTTGTCTCGTCACACAATCAAGCGGCAAGAAAACGGCGCAAATACAATTAGCACGGATTGCCGCCAGGCGCGCTGATAAAGTTCAGCCAGACCCCCTAGTATCACAATGAGGCGGCGCGCCAAACCCAAATCAAGTCAACGGCTTCTCCGTTGTCCACGCGTATCGGCGCTCAAGGTGTGCGCAGTGCGCCGACCGCCCGGTTGGCGAAGAATGAGTCGATGGCGGCCGCGATCCCGCCGGCGACTCGCTTTTGCCAGTCCGCCGATCGCAGCAATTTCTGATCTTCCGAGTTGCTCATGTAACCCAGCTCGACCAACACCGACGGCGAGTGCGTCTGCTTTAGCACCCTGAACGCAGCCGATCGCTGCGGATCACGCGCCAAGGCGATGTGCTTGCCCAGCTCTCCCGTCAGACGGCTCCTGAAATCTGCCGAAAAATCATCGGTTTCGCGACGCAGCAGGTCGACCAGAATGTTGCGCACGTCACCCTGGTCCTCGTTCGCTGTTGACTCCAGGCCGGCCAGAACGTCGGCGGCGTTTTCTTTCTCGGCCAGCCGGCGGGCCTGCTCATTCGAGGCGTGGTCGGACAGCATATACACACTTCCGCCCCGGACGTTCTGGGCGCGTACGTCTTCCGCGACCGAATCGGCATGGATCGAGACAAACAGATCCGCCTGATGCTTACGCGACACCCGCAACCTTTGGTCGAGCGTCACAAAGTTGTCGCCACTACGCGTCATCACAACAGTGTAACTGCCACCTTCGGAGAGCTTAGCTCTGAGCTGACGACTGACGGCGAGCGCGACGTTCTTTTCCAATAGTCCGTCCGCTCCGACGGCACCGGGATCGACGCCGCCATGGCCGGGATCAATGACAATCACAGGGCGACTTCGACGCGGAGCCGGCTTCGGCGGATCATCCGTCAAAGTGTCTTTGCGGATCTCGGGCGCCTTGGCGGGAACCGCAACCGACCGTGCCTGTCCAGCCGCCGAATCCCGGATCAGCTCAATCACGAGTTGCACCAACTTCCCATCGCCCGCCGAGACATCGGCCCTGACGACGCGCACCGGACCATCGGTATCGATCACCAACCGGGACTGACGCGGACCGAACAGTCCGGCACGGAAGGCGGTCACGATGCCATGCGGCTTCTGCCCGACGGCCGCGTCGATACGAAAGTCGACTTCCGGGAGATCGACCACCACGCGATCGGGGCCCGACAGCACGGAAGCTGTCACCTGTACTGGTTGCGTCAACTCGAATGTGAGCCGCGCGCGGTCACCGCTGGCCGTCACATCAACGCGCCTGGCTATCGGCTTGGTGGCTTGTCTGCTGGTGGCTGTCTTCGCCGAGGCCTTTGTCGGCGGCGGCTTGGCGACCTTCTCGCTGGTCGGCGCTTCGGGGGATACCTGCACCGCCCAACCATTGGCTGATGCGCCGGCATTCTGGGCGCGTGCGTATCCTGCCGGCAGACACGCCAGCAATGTCGCGATCAACGCTGCCGCAACAGCGCGAATGGAAGCCCCCCACGTCTCTGCGGCGCCACATACGCCGCGAAATGCCGCGCCCCAGCGGCCAAGCCCTCACCTATGTTAACCGGTTATTGACCAAAGTCCCGCATGACAAGAGGGCTGAGGCAGGTCTTTGCGCGTGCGTGACACGCATAACACTCTTGCTTCGGCCAAGGTGACAACGTAAAACACTTTTGCTCCGCGCCGGAGCTCGCTTTTATAGGCGCGACCGGCAGGATCACCCGAAAACGACGCAGTCGAAGCTGCTGTTTTTGTGATCCTCCAGGCTCCGCGCTTGCCCGATCCGGTGCAGCACTGGTGTCCTGCCGGCTTCGAAGTGGCGGCTTCCCTTCCTCGCCTGTGTCAGTTCTGGAAACGGACCGCG
>JAEZBU010000003.1 GCA_023426855.1 Pseudomonadota bacterium
GTGCGACCTTAAGCACCAGTGCAAGGACAAATAGACGTAGTCGCCCCAATTTGCCTCTAACGATTTCCTAATCACGGCTTCGTTTTGGCAGCCTCGCGCGTCAGCCACTGCAGTCGATGGCTCGCTCCGCTTTCACCAAGGCGATCGGCCAGGAACGGCAGTATGCTGCCGAGCGCTTCGTCGAGCCGCCAAGGCGGGTTGAGAATGGCAAGCCCGGTTCCGTTGAGCCGGGTCGTATCGCTCGCTGGTCTCAGCATCAATTCGGCTACGAGCAATTTCGGCAATGCGAGCTTCGTCAGCGCGGCGTGAAACGCTGCAATCGCTTTGGGATCTTTGATCGGATACCAGAGCAGATAGATGCCGCTAGGAAATCGTGACACCGCTTCGGATAGCCCGCGCGCCAGGCGGTCGAGTTCGCCCGGTTGCTCGAATGGTGGATCAATCAACACGACGCCACGCCGCTCCTTGGGTGGGAGCAGGGACTTCAGCGCAACCCAGCCATCGAGCTGCATGACTTTGGTTTGCCGGTCGCGTGCAAACAGGGCTTCGAGTTCTGCCCCATCTTCAGGGTGCAATTCGTTGACGACCAGCACATCGTCGCGACGCAGCAGTGCGCGCGCAATCCGCGGGCTTCCAGGATAGCGCGTCAGCGGATTTGCGCCGTTTTCCGCAATAACAACGTCCAAATACGGTTTCAGGAGCGTCGCGATCGCTTCTGGCAGCGGTGCTGCAGCGGGGTCAAGCAGGCGGCCGATACCCTGCCGCCATTCGCCGGTCTTCTCGGCGGCAATGGCTGTCAGATCATATGTGCCGATGCCGGCATGCGTATCGATCACCCGGAATGGCGCATCCTTCTGCTTCAGGTAATCGATGACCAGCGTCAGCGTGGCGTGCTTCAGCACGTCTGCGAAATTCCCGGCATGAAAGGCGTGTCGATAGTTCATGGCACATGCGTGTTGCGCCGGCCGGCGCGTGTGTCAAGCGGCTGCGATCGCGGGATTATTCCTGTCGTCTATCATGATGCACTGGGTGGCGCTTCGAGACTGTTCCAATACCACCACTTGCGGTCGGCGACCCACGCGTCGGTGTCCGCGCGATAAGCAAGGAAATGCGGTGAGGTGCGGTGGGCTTCGAGCGCGGCTTCGTCGCGATAGATTTCGATGAGGAAGAACAGCGTCGGATCGTTGGCATCCTGATGCACCTCGAACTTGAGGCAGCCGCCGGGCTCGTTATCCAGGCTGATCCGTGCGTGCCGCAGCAGCCGCGCCTTATAGACCTCAATGGCGTGCGGGTGTGCGCGAAGATGCGCCGTGTGCAGGACAGGCATCGTTGGTCCTTTAAGCCGGATACAGCAGTTTGCGCATGTCGTGCGCGGCCTCGAAGCCGATCGCGTCGCGGGCCTCGCTCAGATCGTAGAGCGGGGCGAACGGATTGGCCTTGTAGATGTCGGGGCGCTTCACGGTGATCGGGCGGCCAATCAGTCGCTCCAGCCGCTCGATCGTCGGCTCCGGCGCCAGCGTATTGGGGCCGCTGATGAAGTAGGCGGCAAACTTCGGTTGCTTCGCCTCCAACGCAAGGCGGAAAGCGCGTGCCAGATCGCGCGGATCGACGTAGTGCCACATTGGGCCGCCGCCCGCCGGTTGGCGCCCGCCCGCTTCAGGCCCCTTGTATCCGGTCGGATTGGCGGCACGCGCCTTCACCTCGCATTCGAACTCCGGATACAGCACATACACCGGCCGAATGATGATGATTTCGAGCTTGCCGCGCAGCGAAAAACTACGGCCGAGATTCTCGCACATCACTTTGCTCAGCGCATATGCGTCCGTCGCGTTGAGTGGATGCGCGTTGCCGACGGGCAGATACTCCGGTGGGACCATGGCGCCTTGCAGGACGGTGTAGCCGGCTACGGAGTCGCTCGACGTCAGGATCACGCGCTTGACGCCGGCCTGCTCGGCGGCGTTGAGCACGTTCCAGGTGCCGACGACATTCGTCTGCATGATCTGGGTGCCGTCGCCGCTCCAGATGTTCGGTCGTGCAGCGACGTGAACGATGGCATCCTGCCCCTCACAGGCTTTGGTAACGATAGCCGGGTCCTCGATCGAGCCTTTGATGAACGGCATGTCGTTGTGGGCTGGAAGAAGGTCGAGCCCGGACACCTGGGCGCGGCCCTGCAGTTCGTTGACGACGTATTTGCCGAGCAGGCCGCCTGCGCCGGTCACAAGGATCTTCTCGAACTGCATTGTCGTGCTCCTGTCGTTTCAGGGCAAAATGCGGGCTTCACGATAGTGCTGAATTTGGTCGAGAAACATCTCACCGGTATCGATGACGTCATGAAAGCCGCTGCGGCGCAGCCGCGTCAGGCTGGAGACCACGTCGTAATCCTGGCCGAAAACGAAATCGGCGAAGCTCCACAACGCGACCTCATCGAGGCGCTTCTGTTGGAGGCCGTGCCGGGCCACTATGCGCGCCCATACGGGTTCCTTGTCCGCCATCCAGCGCGCCAGCGACACGTGACGTACGCCGCCGGATTTCAGCCCAAACGCGTCCGCGATGCGTGGCCACATCCGCTCCCAGCGAAACAGATCGCCGTTGGTAATGTTGAATGCTTTGTTCCGGCACGCCGGCGCGGTTGCCATGTGGATCATGCCGTCCGCCAGCAGCGTCGCGTCGGTGACTTCAGTCAGCGCGGTGAAGTTGCCTGGCTTGCCGGGAAAATCCATTGGTACGCCCATTTCGGCGCAGATCGCGGCATACGCACCGATGATCGACACCAGATTGCGCGGCCGCTCCGGCGCGAAATCGCAAATCACGTTGGGCCGCGAGGCTGACCACGACCATTGCGCAGTCTGCTGACGTTCGCGCAGGAGATCCTCCTGGTCATAATAGAAGTTCGGTGGCATGTGGCGCGGATCGTCCTCCGACGCCGGATTGGGATAACGGCCGAGATGCTGCCCGTACCACTTGCCGCCTTCGACGAGATGCACGTGCGTGAGGGCGGGGGCGACGGGCTCGACAGCATCGAGCACGTTGCGCAGCATCGCGACATTGTCCTCGACGCTTTCGACGCCGCCTTCGCCATGCTTTGCCCGCGCGCAATAGAAGACGTGCGTGATGTCGCGGCAGTCAGCCAGCGCATCGCGGCAACAAGCTGCGTCGTTGAGATCAGCCGCGATCCAGCGGACACGATCGCTGGCTTCAGGCGGCGTGCGGCATAATCCGACGGTAGACCAATTCGACCCGTCGGCGGACAGCTTTTCGATGAGGCGCTTCGAGACGGCACCTGTCGCGCCCGCAACCAATGCCGTCCGTTTCGCCATGTTCGTTCCCCTTAGCGTGGCTCGCGGGAGATCGTGTGAGACGGCGGGGCCGTCATTGCCAGTTGCGCGGTCATTTCAAAACGTCCGGATGCGCGCGGATCCAGTCGGCGAACGATTTCACGCCGGCTTCCAGGCTGAGCGCCGGCTTCCAACCGGAATCGTTGAACAGCCGGTCGCCGCCGAGCGGTCCGCGCATGCGGCCAAGATCTGTCCAGGGTCGGGTGCCGGGGCCGACGTTGACGATTGCGCCGGGAACTGCGGCCTTTACGGCGGCGGCCACCTCGCGCGTCGAATAATTGACGCCTGATCCGAGGTGATAGATGTCGTGATTCAATGTCTTGGCTTCGTAGGCGGCGATCAGGCCGCCAGCGACGTCCGAGACGTGGGTGAAGCTCGCCCCGAAGTCGCCGCCATTGGCTTCCTCGACCGGCACGCCGGTCAGCGCGCATTTCAGGAACCACGGAATCGGCCCGCGCGGGTCTTCGCGTTCCTTCGGCACCATTGGCGGTCCGTAGACCCACGAGATGCGCACCGTCGCTGCCGGCACGTTGAACTGCGAGCGATACATGCTGGTCAGCAGCTCGCCGCAGTATTTCGTGGTGCTGTAGATCGTCGAGACGCCAGGCTGCGTGTCTTCTGCGACTTGCTTGCTGGTGTCGGAAATGTTCTGGAACACCGATCCCGTGCTGACGTGGAGCAGGCGCCTCCAGCCTTGCTTGCGTGCCATGTCGAGCAGGCGTGCAATGGCGGTGACATTCACTTGCACGGCATTGAGCGGATCGGGGCGACAGTAGAGCTCATTCGGCACCGCTGCACCGTGAATGCAGCCTTCGATCTGATGCTCCGACACCAGTTTCTCGACGCTCGCCTGATCCGTCAGATCACAGGCGACCCACTTGACCGACTTGCCGACGGACTCGGCGTCAGCGGGACGGAACGTTCCCCGATACTGGGCGATAACGTCGAGATTTCGCGCAGCAGCTTGCCGCACGACTTCAAAGCCCACATGCCCCATGGAGCCGGTAACTAGAACTGCCATGCTGTCATCTCGTATTGACGCCGCGTTCACGCAGGCTCAGGCAGCGAGGCTGCACGGCGGGTGTGGCGGCGTTGGTTTCCTCCGAACCCCATTTGCGACAATGGGGAATGTCATCTCAATTGGCGAAAATCTTTGCGCGCACCCCGCCCGCTGTCAATCGCGAAGTTCGCGGGCGGCGAGAGGATGACGTGAGATCACGTCGTCAGCCGACGGTTTCGTCGTCGTGTGTGCCGCTGTATCCGAATTCGGCAGAAAGCCTGGCTGCACGATCGCGCACCAGCTTGGCCTTGTCCTGCAGCGCTGAAATCGATAGCCGCCAGACCGGACCTGAGGCGCCGATGGCTCCGATGACCTGGCCGGAGAAATTGCGCACGGCAACAGCAACGCAACGGACCTCGGCATTGAACTCGCCGTCGTCGTAGGCGATGGCCTTCTTGCGCACTTCTTCGATCTCCTGTCGCAGAAGGTCGGCGTCCGTGATCGTCTTCGGCGTGAACGGCGTCAGTGTGTGACGCTTCACGTAGTCTTCAAACTGATGCTGGGGCAGTGATGCCAGCATGATCTTGCCGAGCGCGGTTGCGTGTGCGGGGCGTACAACCCCCGCGCGTCCTGCCAACTGAAAGGCGCCTGAGCCGGCCGTCTTGGCGAGCACGACGATATCGTTGCCCGAGCGCACCGCGAAGTGGCTGCTTTCATGGGTGGCGGCGGACAAATCCTCCAGGATCGGAGTCGCGAGCGTCACCATCTCGGTCTCGTCGAGTGCGCTGGCGGCCAGCGTAAACAACGGTCGGCCGATCCGATACGCTTTCGTGCCTGGCATCTGCCGCAAATAGCCAAGCAAAACCATGGTTTTAACGAGATGAAACGTCGTGCTGTTGTGAAGCCCGACCTGCCGGCTGAGATCGCCAAGGCGTATGCCGTCGCGGTGGCGGGCGACCTGTTCCAGGATGGCAAACGCGCGCTCGATCGACTGAACACCGCCACCGCGCTCCTTCGCAGCGTCCGAGGAGAGGGCGCCAAGCGGCTCCGGGCCGCCGGTGTCCTCGTCGATCATGGGCTTCGTGTTCGCCTTGGCCATCAGGGCTTCCGCCTTCGCGCTGAAAGTATTGAGTGTACTTCTACCACACCGCGCATAGCACATCTGGAGCCCGAGAGGCCGACGCTGTTGGCGATTGCGTGATCTGTGAACGCACGATCGATGCTGTCTCTCGCCGCTTGCCGGGGCGCATCAAGCATCTCACTGCAACCTTGGGGTGCGGTCGTGCTTGTTTATTCCCTTGGATTGCAAAATATCTGAATAGCGCAAAATGCCACGCAATTAGGAATGTACGACGGTGCTCCAGGTGATCAAAAGCGCGGTCGTATGTCGCCCTTATTTCAATTTAATGTCGTTTGGATCGTCGAATTTATAGCTGCGTTGTTAATTGCTTAGATGTTATCGGCGCGACAAGGTCAGTGATAAGCGCAATTGCGTTCACGCCAATCATCGCGTGTCCACGGGTGTCAATTCTCCCGTGCTCTACCTATCTCTTTAGGTCGATCCCCGGCGTGACCTATCGACGCAATTGATAGGCGCTCCTTAACGAAAATCATTGGCACTTCGCATGGTGCCGGATAAGACGGGTTATTGTCCGGCGTCTTCAAACACCTTTAGTGAAACGTCGTTCAACTCAATGGGTTCTACAAACTTGGCAAGTACGCGTATGAAGTTCCACGTCTTCGTCGATTTTGATGGGACCATCGCTCCTCTCGATACAACGGATCTTCTTCTTGAGCGCTTCGCCGATCCGGAATGGCACCAGATCGAAGAAGAATGGAAATCGGGGGCAATGGGATCGCGCGAATGCATGATCCGTCAGGTTGATCTTGTTCGCGCAACGCCGGACGAACTCGATCGTTTTATTAGCGGTATCGAGATTGATCGCCATTTCGCATCGTTCGTGGACGATTGCCGGGAAATGGGACACGCCGTAACGGTCGTTTCAGATGGTCTGGACCGAACCGTTGGCACGGTATTAAAGCGCGCCGGCATCAATGTGCCATTCAAAGCCAATCATCTCGAATGGACCGGCGGAAACCGCTGGCGACTGAGCTTTCCCCATTCGCGCAGCGACTGCAGTGCACTCGCTGGTAACTGCAAATGTCAATTCGCCGAGGCAGAACGCGCAAATGGACGTATCGTCGTCGGCGACGGGAGGTCCGATTACTGCATTTCGGGCCGGGTTGATCTGGTGCTGGCGAAAGGTTCCCTTGTTTCACACTGTAAGAGCCAGGGGCTGCCTTACGTTGCATTCAGGGATTTCAAAGAAGCTGGTGAACTGCTGACGCGCTGGATCGCTGATCGCTTTAAGGGATCGCTCCAGCGTTCGATCGTGTTGGGAGACGAGTGACTATGAATATCAATACGCGCTGGCCTGCAGGTGCTGCGCATACGAAAGAGACGTCCGATTCCATCAGCGAAGCAGAGCTGCTGAAGCTGGAAGCGGAATACTGCTCGCATGGCGACACGGTTCACTACACCAATCCACCGAAGATCTTCGATCGCTGTGACGGCTCGTTTATGTATGACAGCGAGGGCCGCGAATTCCTAGATCTGCAAATGTGGTATTCGGCAGTCAATTTCGGATATCGCAATGAGCGTCTGAATGAAGCCGCGAAGCGGCAGCTCGATCGTCTGCCGCAGGTTGCCAGCCAGTATCTCCATCGCGAAAAGATCGAACTCGCGACCGTTATTGCGCAGGATGCGCAAAAGAAGTTCGGCAAAAAGGGCCGCGTGCACTTCAACGTCGGCGGTAGCCAGGCCGTTGAGGACAGCTTGAAGCTGGTGCGCAATGCGAAGAAGGGCAAAAGCCTGATGTTCGCATTCGAGGGCGGTTATCACGGCCGCACGCTCGGCGCTTCCGCAATTACCTCATCATACCGCTATCGCCGCCGCTATGGCCATTTTGGCGAGCGCGCGCAGTTCATTCCGTTCCCTTACCACTTCCGTGGTCCCAAGGGGATGACCAAAGAAGAGTATGGCAGTCACTGCGTTGCCCAATTCGCGCGGCTGTTCGAAAGCGAATATAATGGTGTTTGGGACCCGAAAGTCGGCGAGGCTGAATATGCAGCTTTCTACGTCGAGCCGCTCCAGGGAACCGGTGGTTACGTTATTCCGCCGCCGAATTTCTTCAAGGAACTGAAGCAGGTTCTGGATCAGCACGGTATCTTGCTGGTCGTCGACGAGATTCAAATGGGCTTCTATCGGACAGGTAAGCTCTGGTCGATCGAGCATTTCGGTGTCGAGCCGGATATTCTGGTGTTCGGCAAAGCCATCACCAATGGTCTCAATCCGCTGGCCGGTGTTTGGGCGCGTGAAGAGCTGATCAATCCGGAGATTTTCCCGCCCGGATCGACGCACTCCACCTTCAACGCCAATCCCATGGGCACCGCTGTCGCGCTCGAAGCCATGAAGATGATGGGCGAGACCGACTACGAAGCCATGGTGATGGATAAGGGCGCGTACTTCCTGGAGGGCCTGAAGGACCTGCAGAAGCGCCATAAGGCGATCGGCGACGTTGACGGCCTGGGTCTGGCCCTGCGCTGCGAAATCTGCGAGCCGCACGACAGCTACACGCCGTCCAAGGCGATCGTGGATCGCATGGTCGACGAAGGCCTCAAGGGCGATATCGATATCGGGGGGCGGCGCTACGGCCTCGTACTCGATATCGGTGGATATTATAAGAACGTCATTACTTTGGCGCCGAGCCTTCACATCAGCAAGGAGGAGATTGATCTCAGCCTGAAACTGCTGGACGCGCTATTGCTGCGCGCCACCAAATAAGGCGATCCGGCCTCGCGAGGCCGGTGGTCAACGGCCTCCATGACACACCTCATGACCGCCATCACCCGAATGGCAGCGATTGTCGGGGCGAGCGTGGTGGTGAGGTGTGTGCAACTGCTTGAGATAGCAAAATGAGCATTCAAGAGAAGCTTCAGGAGACCGAGGGATCGCTCCTGCTGCCCGGTGGACGGGTGGGTGTGCTCCTGATCCACGGATTGGGCGGCACGCCGGTCGAGCTGCGGTTCGTGGCTCAGGCGCTGCATCGCGCCGGTCATACTGTCTATTGTCCGTTGCTCGCAGGCCATGGCGGCTCTGAAGAACTGCTGAACACGACCTCTTGGACGGACTGGTACGCATCGGTCGAACAAGCGCACGATCTGCTCAAGTCGCGCTGCGACGTCGTACTCGTCGGTGGTCTATCCGCCGGCGTTCCCCTGGCGCTATTGCTTGCGGCGCGGCGGCCGAACGAGGTTCATGGCAGCCTGCTGTTCTCGCCGACGTTCTGGCCGAATGGCTGGGCGATCCCGTGGTATTTCAACTTCTTCAGGCTGGTGCGGCACAAGTGGTTCGCCAACATGCTCCGCCTGCGTGAATGTGCGCCATACGGCATCAAGGACGAGCGCATTCGCCGTTTCGTGCTGGATTCGCTGCAAAGCGACGGCAGGCCGCTGGAAGATATCTTCGGGCGGCGCGGCGGCACCGTACTGGAGTTTCGCTGGCTCGCAGAGGCAGCCAAGCAGATCCTGCATCTCGTGAAACAACCGTCGCTGATTTTCCACCCGCGCGAGGACGATCAGAGCGACATCTCAAACACGATGCTGCTGCAGCGGAAACTTGGCGGGCTGACGGAAGTCGTCGTGCTCGACGACAGCTATCACATGGTCACGCTGGACCGGCAGCGCCAGCTGGTGGTCGAGCGCTCGGTGGTGTTCACCGACTGGGTCGGCCAACGGTATGCCGAGCATCAGGAAATGGAGCGCATCAAGCAGAACGCGATCGCCATCGCCGAATAGGCGCGGGTCAGTTTAAGCTTTGCGATATTGAACGGCGCGCCATACGGACGCGCCGTTTTGCTTTGCCGATTGGTCGGTCAGCTTGCGGTGGCGCATTTCGGCAGATCGGCCGGTGCGCGCGTCCAGATGAAGGTCTCGCTCAGGAACTTGACGCCAAGATAACCCCGCACCTGCAGCCGATCTGGGCCGCGCAGCGTGAGCTCGACGTCGTAGGACTTGCCTTCCTTGGGGTCGTAAATCCAGCCCCTGTCCCAGGAGCCGTTGGATTGACGCTCCAGATTGCCGATTACCTGCAGCCCGCAGATCGGGCGCTGACGGTTGGCGGGATTGGGATTAAGGGCGTCGGTCAGTGCCGCGCCGCCCTTGTCGGTGGGATCCTTCAGCCAGACGATGCGACCGCATAGCCTGTCGCCGC
>JAEZBU010000008.1 GCA_023426855.1 Pseudomonadota bacterium
CCTGCCGGCAACCATTCCGATCTTCCCCGCATCGGAAAACCGTATCAGCAAGAGCAGCTGGCAACCGCGATAGCCGAGATACTACAGAGGCAGGCTGCAACGGTCCTTGAATAGAGGTCTCGGGTCACAGTAGCCGGAATGCATCGACCGCCGATAGCTTTGGTAGGGCATACCATGAAACAGCAGCAACATCATCAGAGGCTCAGCTTTGTAATGACGGCGGCAGGTGGTCGGGCGGCTTCGCTGACGATCGGCAAGCATTCACCGACGGTGGAGCGGTGAAGGAAGAACCGCCGCGCGGTTGGATAATCCGGTCGATGCCGGTCTGTTTGGACTGCCTGGCTTCCTTCGCAGATCGTGCTTTGTCGTCTACCGATCGGCTTGGGAAGGCGAATCAGACTTTGATGCAGCCAACGCCGAGCTAAAGCGACTTGGGGCTCAAGGTCAACTCGACGACAACATCGAAAATTTCACAAGAATTTGCTCGGCCGGCATCGCGATGACATGGTGCCGGATCTGCCAGATTACCGCGTTGCCCGGATCTTCGGACTTGAAGGGCTTCGACAGCGAACGAGGCGCTTTCCCCTTTGGAAGCCGGCGCGCGGGGTCAGCCGGTTCCGATCCTGGATGCGGTGTCGTCGATGCTTCGGAAGGGGCTTTGCTTTGCGAGGAATGCGCCCGCACAGGATGAAGGAAAACAAGGGCGGCCGCGGCGGCTTTCAAAAGCTGAACGCCAGCAGAACGCAAAATTCTAGGAAGCGCTCTGGGACAGCGAGGCAGGAGATGCAGCGGTCGTTGCAAGTTTGAGGGGGAACGGGGGCAGTGAGTGAGCGGATGTTCGGCTGCTCTGCGATCGTTGCGGCAATGGCCTTGTTGTTTACACGAAGCGCTTGGCGCTTTGGCATATGCAAAATGGACCAGTGCATTGGAGCGTTGATAATGCATCGCGCACTTCTTTCGGCAGGCGCTCCAGGATCTCGTTCTCGTCATTCGGGTTTTTGAGAATGTGCGATCCGATCGGCATCTCGAAGTGGTCGTCTGAACATCGCCGAAGCCTCCGCTCGATCCGCAGTTAGACTAACAGATTTGCTCCGAACTCGGCAATTACACGGCACCAGACCATGATTTACGGCAATGACGTCGTGCTCGAAAAATGTACGAGCCAATCGAGGAAGGGCACGACTTACTTTCTCGGCCGCCTCGGCATGGCGTTGTCGTCCTGATCAAATCGGTAGTTCTTCAGGACAGCCGGTCTGGCACCTGAAAGTCAACGATCGGCGCCGAAGCCAAGATGTGAAGGAAACGGCCAGAGCACAGTCAGATGACTGCGGCTATCGAGCAATCGGCGCGGTTTTCAGCAGCGATCGCGATATTCCGCTCTGAGGGGGCGGCACCTTCCCCGCGATCACCGGATGATATCTCCGCGGTACGTGCTGAGTGTGCCAGAGGGGGCGGGCTCAAGGGGACGAGCATTATCGAATGAAGGTCTCCGGTCGAGTTTGTCGTTTCGATGATCAGCGGATCGAGCTGCGTCGCAGCCGACGCGATTTCCCAAGTATAGCGCAGCCAGCGAATGCGTGCCGTCGGGCACAAAGCCGACGATCGGGAACGTCTAGCGCTGGATGCGTTTGACTTTGATCCAGCTATCGCTGCGTCCCGAGCGCTAGGGCGAATCCGCCAGTTTGCTGACGATCCCCTCGAGGCCCATCTGGCTATCAGGTTCGGTCCCAACCGCATCAAAACACGCGTCCGCGCCACGGGGCCGTTGATGCGATAGCCGTGAGAATGGGCAACTGTATGGTCAATCAGTCATATGAAGGTAGGTAGATGTGTAGGTAAACTCAGATCTTCCCGAAAAATACAACAATATCAATGCGCGTTGGCGGAGGGGGAGGGATTCGAACCCTCGAGACGGTTGCCCGCCTACACGCGTTCCAGGCGTGCGCCTTCAACCACTCGGCCACCCCTCCAATAGTGCGAGCGGGACTATACTCAACACTGCTCCCGGCGCAAGACGAACTGCACAAGTTTACAGTGAACTTGCGCACGCGCCGCGGTTGCCGATTCAAGCCAGAGAATGTCGTGGACGTCTGGCCGGGTGTCCAAGGGCTGTCCGGCGCGTTTCTCAGGGCGCGAAATGCCGCGTCGCGCCGACCAGTTCGTGGATGATGCCGGGCTCCGTCATCGAATGTCCGGCATCGCCGACGATGCGCAGATCCGCACCGGGCCATACCTTTTTGAGGTCCCATGCATTCTTCAGCGGCGTCACCACGTCGTAGCGTCCGTGCACGATGACACCTGGGATATGTGCCAGCCGATGCGCGTCATCCAGCAACTGGCCGTCATGCTTCAAGAAGCCATTGTTGATGAAATAGTGGCACTCGATACGCGCGAAGGCGATGGCGTAGCTGTCGCTGCCGAACTGGCGAACGCGATCTTCATCCGGCTGAAGGGATAGGGTCGTGCCTTCCCAAATGCTCCAGGCTTTCGCGGCTTCCAGTTGAACCTGTGGGTCGGGGTGGGTCAGGCGCTTGTAATAGGCGCTGACCATATCCGAACGTTCCTGCGGCGGGATCGGCCGCTGATAGTCCTCGAATGCGTCCGGATGGATCCAGCTACATCCTTCCTGGTAGAACCAGTCGATCTCGCTTTTGCGAAGCAGAAAGATGCCGCGCAGGATCAGCTCCGTGACGCGCTCGGGATGACGTTCGGCGTAAGCAAGCGCCAGTGTCGAGCCCCATGAACCGCCGAGCAACTGCCAGCGCGCGATGCCCAGATGCGTGCGCAGGCGCTCCATGTCGTCGACCAGATCCCACGTGGTGTTGTCGTCGAGCGAGGCATGGGGTGTGGAGCGGCCGCAGCCGCGCTGATCGAACAGGATGATGCGATAGCGCGAGGGATCGTGATAGCGGCGCATGGTCGGGTTCGAGCCGCCGCCAGGGCCGCCGTGGACGAGGACCACCGGCTTGCCGTGCGGATTTCCGCATTGCTCGTAGTAGAGGTCATGTCCGCCCGACACCTGCAGTCGCCCCCGCGCATAGGGTTCGATGCGTGGGTACAAGACGTGGCGATGACCCGTTGACGCGCTGGTCGAGGTATTCGACGTGTCATTCATCAAGGGTTGATGACCTTTTTGTTCGATCTCAACGACCCCACGACATGCGGGCGCGAATGGGAGCCACCCTATTGAGGACGCTGCCGCTGCTTCAGGCGCAACAGTCTCATCTCGCGATCATGCACGGTTTCGCCGCCCGGAACACGCATATCTCTCACGAGCTCCAGAGACTGCCGCGAGGGCGCCGGACCGAGGAAGCTTCCGACGAAGGCAGCGATAAACGCCACCGGGATGCCAAAGGCTGCGGCCAACGTGCTGTGCACGCCAAGCCATGATGCTTCACCGGCAACGATGGCCAGAACGGTAACGACAAAGCCCGCGCTCATGCCGGCCATCGCACCGAGGCCGCTCAGGCGTTTCCACCAGATCGACAGGACGATCACCGGGAATAACGTCGAAGCCGAGAGCGCGATCGCCCACAGCAGCAGATTCAGTGGATCGGCAGGTGCGATCAGCGCAAGCCATGTGCCGATCAAGGCCGCAACGACGATGCACAGGCGGGCGATGATCAACCGCAGCCGGTTCGGAGCGGGCTCCCACTTCAAGCCGTTGACGACGTCTTCCGCCAGGATCGTGCCGAGCGATAGCGCCGCCATGCTGGCTGCCGCCACGGCCGCTGCCACCGCTCCGGTCAGGGACAGATAGACCAGCACGGCCGGGTAATTCCAGGCGACGGGCAATGCGAACAGCACGGCATCGCGCTTGAAGCTGAAGCTGCCGAGCGGAAGCCGCGGAACTTGGCCCTGGACTTCCGCAAATCCGGCGGCAACCAACCCGCGAAACCACTCTGGAAGCTGATCGATGCTGTGGCCGACCAGTTGCTCCATGACGATCTCGCGCATGAATACCGCGATCGACGATACGGTGAGGAGGATCATGCCGACGATGAACACGCCCCAGCCGAGCGATTTGCGCGTCTCATAGATACTCGGCGTGGTGCCGACACGCGGCAGCAGCCAGGGCGCGGCGGCGATACCGGCCATGATGGTCAGGCTGGCGATCAGGAAGCTGGTCGAACCGATGCTGCCGAAAGGCGTGCCGATGCGGTGGATGATGGGCTCAGCGGCCATGCCAGCCAGATCGAAAGCCAGCGGAGGCAGGTCGGGGATCGGCAGGCCTTGTTGTTGTTCAAGACGGCCCAACGTGCGCAACACCGGGCCATGGCTCAGCGGCGCGAACGGCAGATTCGTGACGGCCGTCGCAACCATGCCGGCGGGGACGGCAAGTGCCATCGTCGCAGCGATGCTTTGCGAGGTGTTCGACCAGCTTGCCGAGCGCATGCCGCCACCGACGATCGCCGCGGTCATCAACACGACCAGAACCAGGGCGACCATGGTCTCGGTCTGACCCGAGAGCCACGCGGCCGCGAACACACCCATGCGAATCTCGGCTGCGATGACCAGCAGCATGGGGACGGTGACCATTGCTGCCGCGCCGAGCCTGACCATGCGGCTTTCGAGCCGTCGCCCGAGGTAGCTTGGCACCGTGAATGCACCGAATTTGCGCAGGAATGGTGCGATCAGGACGGCCATGACGACGAGCCCGCCCGTGAGACCGATCACCAGAGCCCAGGCATCAAATCCGTTGAGGAAGAACAGGCCGGTGCCGGCTACGATGCCGGTTGCGCCGATCGTACATATGGCCAGGACGATGCCGTTGAAAACGGCGGGCACCCTGCGTCCGCTGGCGAAGAAGTCGATCTGCTCTCTCGACGATGCCGACAGCCCGATCGCCGCGTAAAGCACCAGCGGACCGACCAGCATCAGTGTGCGCAGAAGACTGTCCGAGACGCCGAGTTGCTCAAGGATGAGCAACACCAGCACCAGAGCTGCGAACGCGCTTGCAAATATGCCGAAGTAAGTCCCGAGCCTGGGGTTGACGGCGCGCGTGCGCGAGAGCGGCATATCTTATCTCGATATCAAAGTGGCAGGCCCGGGCGACGACTCTGACAGGGTGTCAGACGTGCTCGTTGCCCCCGTGCCAGTGATCGATGGCGTCCTGGCGGTTAACGAACGAAGCGACGGTTACGATGGCAATCAGGATGAGGCCGTGGCCGACCAGGAAATAGCCCAGCGGGAAGCCCAGAAACTTGTTGGAGTTCAGCGTGTCGGCATACATCGGCAGGATCACGACGACCAGCAGGTACGGCAGCAAGCTCGCCAGCATCTGCCATTTCGTATGCCGCCAGTACGGCTTGCGCTCCCGCCGCTCGATCATGTGCCGAAATCCTCCATCGTGTCCGGTATGCGACGCGCCAACACACGACTTAGCGTAGCTCTTGCGGCAGGATTAAGCCAATGTGAACATGTGTGCTGTCAAATCGATGAGATTGCGGCGTTGTAGTGGCTTGTCGCGCATGCATTCTCAAGCAAGAATTGATGTTACGCTTGCGCTGGACTTCACCGGCTTGCTTAAATCCTGACCATCATTGTATTGAGACGCTCGGTAAAAAAGCCGGGCGGGATGCGAACTTCCGGGCATGAGCGCATCTTGGGAGGGCCGGTCAGAGAAGGATACGGAATGGCTGCCACCCGGATCATGATTGTCGATGATCATCCTTTGTTCCGCAGGGCCCTTAACCAAGCGCTGGCGACGTCGCTTGAGCAAGCGGAGATCATCGAGGCCGAATCGCTGGATGATCTAACCGCAAAGCTGGCCGACAATACCGCCATCGATCTGGTTTTGCTCGACCTGACCATGCCGGGCGTACAAGGGCTTTCGGGTCTGTTGTTTCTCCGCGCCCAATATCCGGAAATCCCGGTTGTCATCGTTTCGGCGAGCGAGGATCTGGCGACGATCCGTGGCGCGATCAGCTTTGGAGCCTCGGGTTTCGTGCCGAAGTCGCAGCCGATCGAAGAAATCCGCAGCGCCGTTCGCAATGTCCTGGACGGCGAAATATGGGTGCCCGCCGACGTGGATCTTGCGGCCCAGGGCAAGGAGACCGGCGAACTCATTGCGCGCCTGTCCACGCTGACACCGCAACAGGTGCGCGTTCTCATGATGCTTGGCGAGGGCTTGCTCAATAAGCAGATCGCCTATCGGCTCAATGTGTCGGAAGCGACCATCAAGGCGCATGTTTCGGCGATATTGCAGAAGCTCGGTGTCGACAGCCGCACCCAGGCAGTCATTGCCATCAATAAGATCGACAGCGGAGACTGGCAACGCATTGCCAGTTGAGCCAAGCGCCCGATAGGCGGCGGCCCGCCGCCAAGGACAACGGGCCGCCGATGCGTCATTTGCCAGGGTTCTTCGCCTGCCAGTCCTTCATCCAGGCGATTTCCTTCTCCTGCGCGGCGACGATTTCCTCAGCCAGTTTGCGAATGCCGGGATCCTTGCCGTACTGGATCACGATCTTGGCCATCTCAACGGCGCCCTGGTGATGGGCGATCATGCCGGCCACGAAATCGCGGTCGGCATTGCCGGTGTAAGTGATGTCCATATCCTTGTGCATTTTCGCGTTGGCAGCATCGAAAGCGACGCTCGAGGCGCTGGCGTCACCCTTGGGTTGGGCCGCGGCGGCGCCATGGCCGGCGTGTCCGTTCGGCTGGCTCGGGGCCGGGGCGCTTTTCGCGGGTGAACCATGGTGGCCGCTATGCTGGGCGTGAACGCCGGTCGTCGCCAGCAAGCCAATAGCCAGGGTACTAAGAATAATAGCTTTTCTCATTTCGCATAAACCTTCTTGAGTTCGCGGACAGTCGATCGCGCTGAGCCGGTAAGGCTGCGGCGTGACTGCGTTGATGCAACGAATGAAATCGGGAGCCTTAGAGCCGAACTTTCGGCGGGCGGTCCAATCGATACCGGCACGGTGCCGGCGCATGCTGCGCAATGTCGTCTTCAGTTCTCAGGAGCCACGTCATTTCAAAGGTTGGCGACGCGGTCAGAATGGCGACGGCAGCGCAGTGCATCATGCATGCACCATCATCCGCGCTGGCAGTTCCATCATGATGTGAGGTTGGCGCTTGCGCCATGTCGTGAGATTGCGAGACCGGGTCACTCGACATGCCATGGCACGGTTCCGGCACCGCATGAGCAGTCATGCTTGGAAAGGCCGCGCTAAAGCTAACGGCGGCAACCAGCACGAGGCACATCGCCAAAGCGATCCGAACATAGCGCGCTGGTTTGGTGCGAAGCATGGTCGTAGTGCGGTGCCTGATATCGCCGACGGTTGGTTCCGTGAGGCACTATAGTCGTCAGGCAACGCGGATAAAACGAGGCGTCAGGTCAACATGTCGCTGGCATTTCGGTGAGGGGCGAGGGCGGCGCCCCGTAGGCCCTCGCGATGTACGCCGTTGTTAAACTCAGTACGTGGTGACGTCGTCATTTTGCAGATTGGCATGCCGGTCCAGATTGACCTGGGCAGCCCATTTCTCGTTCCACGGGCGTGCGTCAGTCTGGGAAACCAGCCGCGGAGACCAATCGGTCTGTGCCTGACGCGTCGGAATGTTGATGGCGTACATCATGACCGCCGCGAACCAGACCGAAGAGACTGCAAGCGCGGCTACACTGAAAACTACAAATCGCATGACATCTCTCGCAAGCACATACGCTGTACAAGGTTGAACTGCGAATAGAACGTGGAGGCGCGAAATACGGTTCCAAACGATTCTGGAGCCGTCTGTGGATATCCTGC
>JAEZBU010000151.1 GCA_023426855.1 Pseudomonadota bacterium
AACGCTGGTCCGTCGGCACCGGCCGGCAGCGTAAGTTGCAACGGCAGTCGGGTGTCCATCACCGGAACGCCACCGGGACGCGTGACGCCGAAACGACTCCAATCCGCCACGGGCAGCGCCCGCCCCGGTGCGGAGAGCGCGTAATCGAAATTCTTCGGCAGGACGACCTCGAACCCCCACGGCTCATCCGCGCGCCAGCCGGAAACCTTCAAATAGTTCGCGGTCGAGGCTAACGCGTCGCCGATGTTGGTCCAGATATCGCGCCGGCCATCGCGATCGAAATCGACTGCATAGGCGCGATACGTCGTCGGCATGAACTGCGTATGGCCCATGGCTCCGGCCCACGACCCTACCATCTGCTCCGGCGCGATATCGCCCTGCTGCAGAATACGCAGCGCCGACAGGAGCTCCGACCGCCAATACTTCGAGCGGCGCTCATCGCCCGCCGCCAGCGTGGCGAGCGACCGGATGATGCTGCGGTCGCCGAGATTGGTGCCGAAGTTGGTCTCCACGCCCCAGATCGCCAATACGACATGACGATCGACGCCATAGGTGCGCTCGATCGCGCGCAGCAGCTCGCCATGACTGGTCATTCGCTCGACGCCCTGCGTCACGCGGTTATCGCTGACGAGGCGATCGAGATAGGACCAGACTGGCGTCACGAACTCGGGCTGAGTCTTCGTGCGTTCCAGGACATCCATGTCAGGCTGCAAACCGCGCGTGGCGCGATCGAAGGTGGCCGCAGATACGCCGACGGCGCGCGCCTCGGCGCGCAGTTCAGACAGAAGCGGCGCCAGGCTTATCGGTGCCGATGGGGTGGACGCCGGAGGTGCTGTCGAAGGCTGTGCATGCGCCGACGTCACCATGAGTGCTGCCATCGTCGCGAAACCAAATGCCTTGCTCGACCACCTGCGCAAATTCACCTCCTTGAACTGTTACTCACGGCCCCGCATCCGCACGCAGATGCTTCAGCAAACCTGCGGTCGGCCAGCAATCCACCGCGATTTGCCGCTTGCGCTGATAGGCGCCGATCTGCCAGCGCGTGTTAGACCCGATCATGCCGTCGACTTTATCTATCCGAAATCCACGATCTCTTAATCGCTGCTGGATTTCCATGATCGAGGCCGTGCTGAGCTGCGTGATATCCCGCCAGGGCGTATTGAAATCACCGCCACCCGCAATCCGGTCGGCCAGATTGCCGACAAATACCGCGTAAAGATCCGACATATTATAGCGGCGAATGACGCGATAATTTTCCAAAACCAGAAACACGGGACCATATGCCCCGCCCGGTGCCATCAAATAGGCTTCGGATTTCAGCTGGTCGGCCGGAAATTGGCGCCCGTTCGCTCGGGCAAAGCCTAGTTTCACCCATTCGCCCAATGGCCTCGCATTTTCCGGACCTTCGAGCGCACAGGATCCTGAAGGCGGAATGCGCACCTCATAGCCCCAGGTCTGGCCCTTTACCCAGCCCTTGCCTGCCAACTGGCGTGCAATTGTCGCCATGGCGTCCGGCACGGAATTCCAAATGTCTTTGCGGCCATCGCCATCCAGATCGTAGGCCCAGGTGTGGAATTCGGATGGCATCAATTGCGGCAAACCGATCGCGCCCGCCCATGATGACCGCATGGCATCGCGCGTGATGATGCCATCCTGCAAAAGGCGTAGCGCATGCAGCAGCTCGTTGCGGAACATATCCTTGCGGCGGCCGAGATAGGCCTGCGTCGCCAATGCGGTGAATGCGTAATGCGGCAGGCGATGATTACCGAACGCAGTTTCCCGGCCCCAGATCGCCAAAACCGCATGCCGCTCGACACCGATCTCCCGTTCGATCTTGGCCAGCGTATCGGCATGCTTCGCCTGCAATGCGCGGCCCGAATTGGCCAGCCGGGCGAGTTGCGCGCTGTCGATATAGGCCTGTGGCGGCCGAGTGAATTCAGCTTGTCCGCCGCGCGGTTTGCGATCGACGCCTGGCAATATGAGATCAGGCAGCTTCAGGTTCGGTTTGACGCCGCGGAACGCACTATCGAATGTCGCACGCGAAATGCCGAACGCCTCGGCATCCTTGCGGAACGCCTGCAGCCAGCTCTGAAATCCGTTCTGGACAGAATCGGCGCGTGCGATATCGGCGAAGCACGCAAACAGCAAGGCCAGCGCAAGCAACCAAGCGCGCGCCCATGCGTTAGCATCATATGAATAAGCCGACCGAGCCGCTGCCCTCGCCATCAGCGCCCTCCCGTTTCGCCCCGCCGATCGCCGCGCGCGGCGGAGCGTGTCGTGCGGCACACCTGTTCCCAACGTCCCAAGTCCGTAAATTTCTAGGCGATATTACGGCTGTCAGTTATCAGATTGTCACCTGACGCCATGCTCGATGACCTGCCAACTCTCTCGCCGCTATCGCCCGCCGTTATGCAACCGAACACATCCCGCGCCTATGTTGCAAGGGCACCTGATGTGCGGCGGCATGACGCTCGCCCGCACGCACGATCATGCCATTGTCTGCCGGGTTGCGGCCAAACAATCGCTTCAAGTTTGTACGATGGGAGAGGAACCTTCAACGCATCAAGAGCATGGCAATGCTTCGATGCTAACGTGTCGCCAGGACTGCGGACAGGCCGTCCACAGCCCCGGCTCCACTAGCCCGACCAACGCGTATAAGCGTGAGAAGTTCCAACGCGCAGAATGACTTCGCGGAGATGTTCATGACTAGCTTTAACAAACCCATACGCAAAGCCGTGTTTCCGGTGGCGGGCCTGGGCACGCGTTTCCTCCCTGCCACCAAGGCAGTGCCGAAAGAGATGCTGACCGTGGTCGATCGGCCGGTGATCCAGCACGTCGTCGATGAAGCCCGCGCGGCGGGCATCGAGCATCTGGTTTTCGTCACCGGCCGCAACAAAGGCGTTATCGAAGATCACTTCGACATTCAGTTCGAGCTGGATCGGACGTTGGCAGAGCGTGGCAAGAAGACGGAACTGGAAGCGCTGACCCGTGAACTTCCCGCCGCCGGGCAAACCAGCTTCACCCGCCAGCAGTCGCCGCTCGGCCTCGGCCATGCCGTGTGGTGTGCGCGCGAGATCGTTGGCGACGAACCGTTCGCCCTCGTCCTTCCCGACATGCTGCATCATGGCGCGCCGGGCTGCCTCACCGAAATGATCAAGGCGTATAACGAGCATGGCGGCAATCATGTCGCCGTCGCGCCAGTGCCGGAAGACCAGACCCACCAGTACGGCATTGTCGGCGTCGATGACGCCAAGGCCAAGGTGACGCCGATCCGCTCGATGGTCGAAAAGCCGCCGCGCGGCACCGCACCGTCCAACCTGCACATCACCGGCCGCTACATCCTGCAGCCGGAAATCTTCGCGCTGCTTGAAAAGCAGGAGCGCGGCGCTGGTGGCGAAATCCAGCTCACCGATTCCATGATCAAGCTGGCCGGCAATCAGCCGTTCTTCGCCAACCGCTTCGATGGCGAGATTTACGATACCGGCTCGAAGATCGGCTTCCTGCTCGCCAATGTCGCCTACGCGTTGGAGCGCAACGATCTCGCACCGGCCCTCAAGGACGGCATCAAGAAGCTCCTGTAGCTTGGTTCGGGGGCAGCATGGCGGGCGCAATCATGCGCCTGCCCGCTTGCCATTTCACTGCCCCGTACCAGCAACCCGACGGCGAACATCGCCCCGTGAGCCTGCTTAGCGCGTGCGTTTACTTGGCTTTACCCAAACGAAGCGCGCATCACGCCCGAAACCGGCCGGGGACGCCCTTTTTTCGTTTTCCGCAACCGTTATCTGGGGCAATAGTGCGGCGCGTCGCTGATACGGAGGAGCAAAGAGGCCATGGGCAACTATTCCGG
>JAEZBU010000157.1 GCA_023426855.1 Pseudomonadota bacterium
GCCGAACTGAAGCATATGGTGGCGACGGCGGTCGCGATCGATGACCGGCCGAGCGCGTTCCGCTATCCGCGCGGCGACGGTGTCGGCGTGGAGATGCCGGACGTCGGCGTGCCGCTGGAAATCGGCAAAGGCCGGATCATGCGCGAAGGATCGGCTGTGGCCATCCTGTCGCTTGGCACCCGCCTGCAGGAAGCCATCCGGGCGGCCGATCAACTCGCTGCCATGGGGCTGTCGACGACGGTCGCGGACGCGCGCTTTGCCAAGCCGCTGGATATCGATCTTGTGCATCGCCTGGCGCGCAACCACGAAGTGCTTGTGACGGTCGAGGAAGGCTCGGTCGGCGGCTTCGGATCGTTCGTGCTGCACGAACTTGCCGGCAGCGGTCTGCTGGATCGCGGTCTCAAGGTGCGCTCCATGGTGCTGCCGGACGTGTTCATCGATCACGACAAGCCGGAGCGGATGTACGCGCAAGCGAAGCTCGACGCCGCCGGTATCGTCGGCACGGTGCTGACGGCGCTCGGCAAGCCAGCGGCTGCGCGCGACATCTCGGCCTGATCGGGACGTCGGCTGACCTTTTATTAAACTATCGTTGCTCTGTGCACGTCATGCGATGCCTTGCCATCTGGACGTGGCAGGCAAGGGCTTGCAAACTTCGCAAAGTCTACTGGAACGATGCGCCGATCAGTCTGTTGACTGCTCGTGCCGAGTCACCGGCATGTAAGGCGTTATGACGGCCACGTGAGGTGAGCGATGGATTGGGGCGACGCGGTACTGCTGGCTCGGATTCAGTTCGCATTCACGGTGTCGTTCCACTTCGTCTTCCCGGCACTGACGATCGGTCTCGCCAGCTACCTGGCGGTTGTTCAGGGCCTGTACCTGTGGACCGGCCGCGAGGTCTTTCATTCCCTGTTCAATTACTGGAAGAAGGTGTTCACCATCGCCTTCGGCATGGGCGTGGTCTCGGGCATCGTGATGACCTACCTGTTCGGTACGAACTGGAGCGTGTTCTCCGATAAGACTGGCCCGATCATCGGTCCGCTGATGGCTTATGAAGTGCTGTCGGCGTTCTTCCTGGAAGCCGGCTTTCTCGGCATCATGCTATTCGGCTATCAGCGTGTCGGGCGCGGGCTGCATATGTTTGCCACCGTCATGGTGGCGCTTGGCACGGCGATGTCGGCATTCTGGATTCTGTCGGCCAATAGCTGGATGCACACGCCAACGGGCCACGCCATGAATGAGGTCGGCCAGTTCGTCCCTGCCGACTGGTGGGCGATCGTGTTCAATCCGTCATTCCCTTATAGGCTGGCACACACCTTGTTGGCGGCCTACCTCACGACCGCCTTCGTGGTCGGAGGTGTCGGCGCCTATCACCTGCTGCGCGACCGCGCCAACGAGGGCGCGCGGATCATGTTCTCCATGGCGATGTGGATGGCGGCCATCGTCGCGCCGGTCCAGATCTTCGCCGGCGACCTGCACGGCCTCAACACACTGAAGCATCAGCCGGCCAAGATCGCCGCGATGGAAGGCCATTTTGAAACACAGAAGGGCGCCCCGCTTATCCTGTTCGGTTGGCCGGATATGGCTGAGGAAAGAACGCGCTATGCCGTCGAAATACCGAAGCTCGGCAGCCTTGTTCTGACCCATAGCTGGGACGGCGAGGTGCAGGGCCTGAAGGCGTGGAAGCCGGAGGATCGCCCGAACGCGACCATCGTGTTCTGGACGTTTCGCATCATGGTCGGCATCGGATTGCTGATGGCGGGGCTGGGGCTCTGGAGCCTCTACGCGCGCTGGCGCGGCGTGCTTTACGAACAGGTGAGCCTGCTGCGCGCTTCGGTGTTGATGGGGCCATCGGGTTTCGTCGCGGTTCTCGCCGGCTGGTACACGACCGAGATCGGCCGCCAGCCCTATACGGTCTATGGCCTGCTGCGCACCTCAGAATCGGTGGCGCCAATCGACGCCGCTGCCGTCGGCACCTCGCTGCTGATCTTCATCGTGGTCTACATGATCGTTTTCGGTGCGGGCACGGTCTACATCATCCGCCAGATGGGCCATGCGCCGGAGCCACTGGAACCGGATATCAAACGTGGCGTGCCCGAGCGTGCCGCCGGCATCACGCCGGCACCTGCGCTAGCCGATGGCGCTGACAATGGAGGCGAGAATGGACGTTGATCTTGCCTTCATCTTTGCTGGCTTCATCGCGTTTGCCGTGCTCGCCTATGTGATCTTCGATGGCTTCGATCTTGGTATCGGCATTCTGTTTCCGGCCTTTCGCCACGACGAGCAGCGCAAGACGATGCTCAACACGATCGCGCCTGTTTGGGACGGCAACGAGACGTGGCTGATCGCTGGCGGCGGTGGACTGATGGCCGGATTTCCGCTGGCTTATGCGGTGCTGTTTCCCGCGCTCTACGCACCGTTGATCGCGATGCTTCTGGCGCTCATCTTCCGCGGCGTCGCATTCGAATTTCGCTTTCGCTCCAGGCGTAACGCGCACCTTTGGGATCTGGGGTTTTGCCTCGGATCGATTGTTGCGGCGTTCTCGCAGGGCGTCGCGCTGGGCGCGATCCTGCAGGGCATCCAGGTCGCAGATCGCGCCTACGCCGGCGGTTGGTGGGACTGGCTATCGCCGTTCAGTCTGCTGACAGGGGTGGCGCTGGTGGCGGGCTATGCGCTGCTTGGCGCCACATGGCTGGTGAAGAAGACAGAGGGCGAAATCCAGGAGCAGGCGCGCATCTGGGCGTTCCGGGCCGCCGTCGCGACCTTGGCCGCGATCGGTCTGGTCAGCCTGGTGACGCCGTTTTTGCATCCCGTCTACATGGAGCGCTGGTTCACCTGGCCTGCGATCCTGTACACGCTGCCGGTGCCTGTGCTGGTGCTGCTGTGCGCCTGGAGTTTGTTCCGGGGGCTGTCGCTGCGTCACGACTACACCCCGTTTTTCTCGGCAATCGGCCTGTTTCTGCTGTCCTACATCGGACTTGGCATCAGCCTGTATCCGCACGTCGTGCCGCCGAGCATCACGATCTGGGATGCGGCGGCGCCGGATAGCAGTCTCGCCTTCGTGCTGATCGGGGCGGCGGTGCTGGTGCCCATTATCCTGATCTACACCGCGCAGGCTTACTGGGTGTTTCGCGGCAAAGTCGGGCACGACGCGGGTTACCATTGATGCGCCCGCCGGATCGGCGATCTGCTGGCGCCGGTAACGGTGAGCCTCCACCCCGCCCGGGCGGGTGGGGCTCTCGATTGGCATGGTTCGTCGGTCTATGGCTTGCCGGGGTGGCGGTGGTGACGACTGTCGCCTATCTGATCCGCTCGGTGGTGGTCGGTTGAATAGCGGTCAGATGTCGAGTTTGCCCGCCTTGGCTTCCGCATAGCGCTGGCCGACTGCGTTCCAGTTCACGACATTCCACCATGCCTTCAGATAGTCCGGCCGGCGGTTCTGATAGGTCAGGTAATAGGCGTGCTCCCACACGTCGTTGCCGAACAGGACGCGCTGGCTTTCCATCAGTGGCGTATCCTGGTTTGGCTTCGACACCATGGCCAGCTTGCCGCCTTTGTCGGCCGTGATGAACACCCAGCCCGATCCGAACACACCCGCGCCAGCCGTGTTGAAGGCCTGCTGCATCTTGTCCACGCCGCCAAGGTCGCGGTCGATGGCGCTCAGCAACTCCCCTTCAGGCTTGCCGCCATCCTTGCCCATGATCTGCCAGAACATGGTGTGGTTGGCGTGGCCACCGCCGTTATTGCGAACGCGGGTGCGGATGCTTTCTGGCACGTTGTTCAGATTGGCGAGGATCTGCTCCAGCGGCTGCTTGGCCAATTCGCCGTGATCCTTTACGGCCTCATTGAGATTGTTGACGTAGGCCGCGTGGTGGCGGTCATGGTGGATCTCCATGGTCTTGGCATCGATGCTGGGCTCCAGCGCGTTAGTCGGGTACTCCAGCGGCGGCAGCTTGAACGGACCGGATGCTGTGGTTTGCCCCCAACTGCGCGTGGCCATCACCACGACCGAAAATGCGGCTCCGCCGGCCAGGAGACTGCGACGATTGAGATTGGGCATATGTCCTCTCCGTGTATAAGTATGGGACGCCGCGCCTCCTTGGGGAGGGGGCAGGCTCAAGTACTCCGTGAAGCAATGATCCCATCTGCCGCATTGTCCGGCGGATGTTGGATAACGTCGGCTGGCTTAGATGGTTCGCGCGCGTCTTGATCGAGTGTTGGTCGAAAAGGGCCTGGTGGCGACGCGCTCGCGGGCACGGGATTTGATCGCGCGCGGGCTTGTCAGCGTTGGTGGTGTGATCGCAACCAAGGCGGGGCAGGAAATCGGGCAGGAGGCGGACATTGCCGTCGCGCCAGGCGCCAACGTCTATGTATCGCGCGGGGCCGCCAAGCTGGGCGCAGCAATGGCTCATTTCGGGTTCGATGTGGGCGATCGCATCGCGCTCGATATCGGCGCATCGACGGGTGGTTTCACGCAGGTTCTGCTGGAAGGAGGTGCGCGCCGTGTCTACGCTATCGATGTCGGGCGTGATCAATTGCATCCATTGCTGCGCGAGAATGAGCGCGTAATTTCGATGGAAGGCACCGATGCCCGCGCGTTGACCCGCGAGATTATCCCGGATGCGCTTGATGCGATTGTCGCCGACGTCAGCTTCATTTCGCTGATCAAGGTGCTGGCGGTGCCCTTTGCGTTGGCGGCACCGCAGGCTTGGCTGGTAGCGCTGATCAAGCCGCAGTTCGAGGCTGGCCGCGCCGCAATTGCCAAGGGCGGCATTGTGCGCGATGAGGCGGATCGCCAGCGTGCAGTCGAGACTGTGACGACATGGGTCGCCAATCAACCGGGGTGGAGCGTTGCAGGCGTGATCGACTCCCCCATATTGGGAGGATCCGGGAACCAGGAATTTCTGATTGGGGCGCGCAAGGATGGGTGAGGTGGACGATCGCCGGATCGTCGAAATAGAGCGGCTCGGCGCCAAGGGCGACGGCGTGTTCAGCACGCCAGACGGGCCGGCCTACGTGCCGTTTGCCCTTCCTGGTGAGCGCTGGCGTTTGCATGGCGACGACCCCGCCGAGTTGATAACGCCCGCTGCCGATCGGCAGGAACCGCTGTGCCGCCATTACATGCAGTGCGGTGGGTGCCTCGCGCAGCATATGTCGCCGGAGCTGTATCGCGACTGGAAGCAGGCGAGCCTGCGCGACGCCTTCGCTCATCGCGGCATCGACGTCAAGATCGAGCCGATGCACATCGTGGCGCCAGGATCGCGGCGGCGCGCGTTCTTCGGTGTCGCGCGACGCGGGGATCAGGTCGTGCTGGGATTTCGCGAGGAGGGGCGGCACACGCTGGTCGATCTCAGCGAATGCCCGATTCTCGACCCAGCGATCGTTGCGGCCATGCCGGCATTGCGCGAGATTGCGCGTCTGGCGTTGCCGCCGGACGCAAGTGGCCGTCTGGTCGTCACGCGCGTTGATGGCGGGCTCGATGTGTCGATCGAAGGCGGCAAGGCCGAGCTTGGCCCGGCCGTTCGCGCTGGTCTCGCCAAGATGGCGACCGAGTCGCGATTGCAGCGATTGGCCGTCGATGGCACCGCGATTGCGATGATGGGCGCGCCGACGTTGCAGTTGGGCGGCGTAACGGTCGAGCTGCCGGCGGGCGCGTTCCTGCAGGCGGTGCCGGAAGCCGAGACAATCATGATCGAGCTGGTGACCGCCGCCGTCGGCAAGGCCAAACGCGTTGCCGACCTGTTCAGCGGGTTGGGCACGTTCGCGTTTCCTCTGGCGCGCCGGTCTCGCGTTCTGGCAGTGGATTCCGAGCGCCGTGTGATCGATGCGCTGACCAAGGGCGCGCGCGGCGCAACGGGCTTGAAGCCGATCGAAACCAAGGTGCGCGATCTGATGCGGGAGCCGCTGTCGCGCAACGAGCTGACCGGATTTGATGCGGCCGTGCTCGATCCCCCGCGTGCCGGTGCGAAAGCCCAGGTCGAGGTGTTGGCACGCACGCAGGTGCCGCGCATCGTGATGGTGTCATGCAACCCGGCAACGCTGGCGCGCGATGCCCGCACGCTGATCGATGGCGGCTACACGCTCGGCACGGTAACGCCGATTGATCAATTCCTGTTCTCCCCGCACCTGGAAGTGGTCGCGGTGTTCAGTCGCTCGCGCTAAGCTTTTCCGGCCAGCATTGCCTCGACCCATCGCGGCACGATCTCGGTTGCGGGGCCGTGCAGGGCCTTGCGGAAGATGTGCGTGCCGTCGGACGGTTCGAGGTTCAATTCAACCGTTTCTGCACCTGCCGCCCGCGCCACACGCACGAACCCGGCCGCCGGATAAACCGTGCCGCTGGTGCCGATCGACACGAACATGTCGGCGTTCTTGAGCAGTTCTTCGATCTCCTCCATGTGATACGGCATCTCGCCGAACCACACGACGTCCGGCCGCATGCCGCCACTTGCGGCGCACGCCGGACAGACAAGAGATGTCGACAGATCATCTTGATGCGGATGACGCTGATCACAATGGGCGCACAGCGCTTTCAGCAGTTCTCCGTGCATGTGAATGAGGCGCTGCGATCCGGCGGCCTCATGCAGTGCGTCGATGTTTTGCGTGACGATCGTCACCTCGCCGGCATACTCGCGTTCGAGCTTTGCCAACGCAAAATGCGCCGCGTTAGGCTTTGCGGAAAGCATGCCTTTGCGGCGCATATTATAGAAATCGTGCACCAGATCAGGGTTGCGTGCGAAGCCTTCCGGCGTTGCGACCTCGGACAGATCATACTTGGTCCACAGGCCGTCCTTGTCACGGAACGTGCCAAGGCCAGACTCCGCCGACAGTCCGGCGCCGCTTAGAATGACGATGCGTTGGATTGCGTTCATCGTTGCGATGTAATCGGATTCAACCGCGCGACGCAAATGTCGCCCGGCGCTGGACACCACGATCAGTTGCATCTTGCCTGCCGCGCGCACACATTGTGCGGGTGACGAGGTCTGGAGGCTCCAGCATGGCCAATACCATCGGCATGGCGCAGCGCCTGGCCGGCAACTCGATCCGGTTCGGGTGGTATTACGGTGTAAACTGGTTCGTCGATCGCCAAGCCCAACGGCTTCACGCGCGCCCGCGCTATCATCCGGAGCGGCCGGTTCCGAGCCGGCAGGAATTGCTGAGTGATCTCGGCAAGCTGTTCGTAGAGGACGCGGCGCGCGTGCGCGATGGCATCTATCCGCCCGACGACGTGCCGGGGGGATTGGCCGATTATGTTGCGCGCATGCGG
>JAEZBU010000188.1 GCA_023426855.1 Pseudomonadota bacterium
AACGGATGGTTCAAATCGGGACGAGGTTTGACATGGCACTGTACGAAAATGGTCGTAGCCGCCGTATTGTCCTGACCGTGTCGGCGATGCTCATGATAATGGCATCTGGTCCTGCTATTGCGCAGCATACCGATTCAAATACGACCAGCTCGAACGTCCAGACTCCCCAGGAGCCACCTGCCACTGGCGCTGAGGCGCAGACCGAAGGGCAGGCCGGAAACGCACCGTCCGACGCCAGGCAACCAGCAGGCCCTGGCTGCAAGTTGCAGAACCCCACGAAACTCGATCTGATCGTCTAGAGTCGTTCCGACTTAGATTGAAACATCTGAGTGCGCGCCCCAACCGGCGTCTCCCCGGTGGGGAGAGGGCGGAGCAGCACTGCTGATGTTGCAACCTCTCACCCGGCGCTTCGCGCCGCCCCCTCCCCACGAGAGAGGTGAAGAGCGTGTTTCGCCGGTGAGCGTTTCCGGATCTAGGTCCTTCCGATTCAGATGGAAACGGAGACGTCAACCGAACCACAGTTGTCATCCCGGTGCTTGTCACCGAGATCCATCCAACTGCACGTGTCGACGCCAGCCGTGAGATGGATCCCGGGCATAAGGCCGGGGATGACCAGGAGGGGACAACATTCGACCTAAATCGGAAATGCCCTAGCCGGAAATGAACGCGTTCGCGTGGCCCGCTGCGCTGGCGTTATTGAGCCTTTGATGTCACCGGCGCCTGCGCCGTCGCCGACTTTGGCTTTGCCGTGGCGGCCGGAGCCCGCTGCGTAGAGGCCGACTTCGGCTTCGCCTTCGCGGCAGGCGCCTGGGACGGCGCACCACTTTTGGCTTTCGCGCCATCCGCCGGAGCGCCCTTGGCTGCGGCTTCTTTCTTGGCGGCAGCCCTGCCTTTACGTTGCGACTTGGTCGCGACGCGCGGCCTGCCGTTGCAGCTCCAGGAGGTCACGGCTTGCCGCACACTCATCGCGGCCCTTGGCTCAGGAGCTCGCGGCATGTTGTCGAGGGACGGACTGTCGAATAGCTGCTTCCAGCCGTAATTCTCAAAACCGTGGTCGAGCAAGCTGGCGGCGCGAATTGCACGCCCCATCCCTGATGTCTCGCCGAGGACAACCGCCATCAACTGACGTCCGTCCCGCGTAGCACTTGCCACCACGTTGTATCCGGAATCGCAGATGAAGCCGGTCTTCAAGCCATCAGCGCCGTCATAGACCTTGAGCAGGCTGTTGTGACTGCCGAGGCGGCGCTTGCCGATCCGCATGTCGGGCGACGCCCAGCGCTCACGATGTTCGGGGAAATCACGCACGATCGCACGCGACAGAATTGCCAGATCGCGTGCCGTCGTCAGTTGCTCAGGCGCCGGCAGCCCGTGTGGGTTGACGAAATTAGTGCGTGTCATACCCAGCCGGCGTGCAGTCGCGTTCATGCGTTCTACAAACGCCTGCTCACTTCCGCCGATCGCCTCTGCCAGCATGACGGCCACATCGTTGGCCGATTTGACGATCAGCGCCTGCAGGCCCATCTCGACACTCATCTGACCACCGACAGGCAAGCCGATCTTGCTCGGCTGCTGCGCGTGAGCGAGTTCGCTGGTCGTCAGCTTGGACTCAAGAGTGATCGCCCCGGCCTTGAGCGCCTCGAACGTCACATAGGCCGTCATGATCTTGGTGAGCGATGCGGGATACCAATGATCGTCCACGTCTTCTGCGTAGAGAACCCGCCCGTTGGAAGCGTCGAACAGCAGCGTCGGTCCAGCGATTGCGTTGGTTGGCAGTGCGAATGCCGCACATACCAGCGCAAAAAGGGTGGTCCGGCTGCCCATCATCAAATCCGCTCCGCCTCGTACAACGATCACTCTGCCTGATTCGGCGGTGATTCGGCTCTGCGCCGATTACTGGTTCACTCTACCAGTCTGTATTGGCGGGCACCCATTGGTGCCCCAGGCCCGACTCGAACGGGCACTCCCTTGCGGGAACCAGATTTTGAGTCTGGCGCGTCTACCGGTTCCGCCACTGGGGCTTTACGCCCTTTGCGTTGTTTGGCGCGATCATAGTCAGAGAGTTCGCGGCGTCAACGCGTTAAGGTGGCAAAGGCTTCAACCGAGGCATTCCGGCATCAGCCACACGGTTGCATATCGATGTATTCTGCCTCTTCCTCAGAGGAACCACAGAAGCCCTACCCCGTTACTGACGAGCACCGGCGGATGCCCGATTGTTGGAGCAGGAACGATTGGACCTGAACACACCACGACGACCGAACGATGACGAGGAAACGGCATCCGAACTCAAGTTCATTCGCCGCATATTGATCATTGCCGCATTTGTTGCGTTGGCCGGCCTGATCTACGTGCTGTCCGACGTCCTGCTACTGGTGTTCGGCGCGATCCTGTTTGCGGTGATTCTGCGTGTCCTCGCCGACCCTCTTTCAACCAGGCTCGGGCTGAGCGATCCAGCGGCGCTGCTGGTCGCGTCGCTTGGACTGTTCCTGGTTGTCGCAGGCGGCATCTTTCTGTTCGGCACGCAGCTCACCACACAACTCGCCCAGCTCTATGAACAGCTTCCCAAAGCCGTAGAAGCCGTCAGCACGCAACTGGGCATCAATCTGAATGCCGACATCTTCTCCGGCACCGCCATCGGCAATCTGATCTCGACCGCCTACACGTGGGCGACCACCGTGGTCTCCGTGCTTGCAGGCATTCTGATCATCGTATTCGGCGGCATCTACCTCGCCACCAGTCCGACCATGTACCGCAACGGCCTGGTCATGTTGTTCCCGACCAACATCCAGCAGGAAGTTGAGGAGACGCTCGACGATATCGGCCGCTGCCTGAAACTTTGGCTGACGGCGCAGTTTCTCGCGATGATCATAGTCGGCGCAGCAACGGCGGTCGGCCTTTGGCTGGTTGGTTTGCCCTCAGCCCTGGCCCTCGGCTTGATCGCCGGACTGGCCGAATTCATACCAGTGGTCGGCCCGATCGCCTCCGCCATCCCGGGGCTGTTGATCGCCGCATCGCTGGGGTGGGAAACAATGCTATGGGCGCTTGCCGTCTACATCATCGTGCAGCAGCTCGAGTCGAACTTGATCATGCCGCTGCTGGTCGGGTCGGCGGTCAACATCGCACCGGCGATAGGCCTCTTTGCCGTCATTGCACTGAGTGTCATCTTCGGACCGCTGGGTCTGCTGTTCGCCTACCCGCTGGCGGTCGTCGCCGACGTCGCGGTTCGCCGGCTCTACATTCGCAATACGCTCGGCGAGCAGGTCGAAATATCGGGTGAAAAAAAGCGCTAGGAGCCTGCCTAGTTTTTTCGTCTTAAGCCCCATAACAGTTGCCGGTCGGCAAGCGACTTTGTACAGGGCACTTATGAATTTCCTGCGCTCAAAGAGCTAGCGCGGTCGCTCATGGACCGCCTCCGTTGCAAGGCACTTCGCTCTGACGCTCGCGCTGATCTCAAGCGTATTCAGTGCCAACTAGCGCGATCCAAGCTGATCAGCGCGCACACCCCATCACGCCGAGGCTCCCAAATCATCGAAAGGAAGGGACTTCATCTTGAAAAGACTAATGTCAAAGAAACTGCTTTCCGTCTGGGCACTGCTGAGTTTCATGATCGTCGGGATGGGCAGCGCCGCAGCAGCGCCTAGCAGCATCCCCTTGGCCGCGCCTGCAGCAGCGGCCACTGCAGCGCCGTTGATCACTCTCGTGCAGAGCTACAACCAGCAGGCCTATTTCGCTTGCATCTCGCAGGCCAACACGACGATGCAAAACTGCCTGCGCAGTTGCCCGCGCAATCCGCCGAGCGCCTCCAACCAATGTACGTCCCGCTGCTCTATTGCCAATAACAACGCGTGCCGCCATCTCGCGCCACGCAGTACGGG
>JAEZBU010000192.1 GCA_023426855.1 Pseudomonadota bacterium
TCACCCGCGATCGCACCCCCTACCGGGTTAGTGCGCGGCATTCTCCGCCGGACGATCCGCCGACCACATCTTCTCCAGATTGTAGAAGTCGCGCACTTCTGGACGAAACACGTGGACGATGATGTCGCTGGCGTCGATCAAAACCCAATCGCAGGTTTGCAGACCTTCGATACGGACCTTGCCGTGGCCGGCTTCTTTGAGCTTACGCTGGACCTGCTCGCCGATGGCACCGACATGCCGGTCCGAGCGTCCAGTGGCGACGATCATGAAATCGCCGATCGACGATTTACCCCTCAAATCGATGGTGGTGACTTTCTCCGCCTTGGCGTCGTCAAGCCAGCCAATGATCTGAGCGAGGAGTGCTTCCGAGCCCGTCCCTTCGGAGACGTGCTCGACGGGAGGCGCACGCCGACGGGCGCCCTCAAGAGCGGTTTGCATCGTGTAGCGGGTATCCTTTCGCCATTGACCCCATTTCGGGTGTCGCCGTGCTCAAAAGAGCTGAAGACGTTGGCAAGTCAAGTTTCCCATCACCAGCGACTCAACTGTCCTTAATTTCGGACCGCTATAGAATAGGGTGTAGTGGGGTCGGATTTCAACTAGGGGTCAGAGAGTTGAACCTCCGCCGTGCTGTTGCGGCATCGGTGAGGCATTAACGTTACGGCCAGCCGCCCGCAACGCGGTGGATGACAGCTCGGACAGCGGCCCTGTCAGCATCGTCCAGGCCGGCGGCTTGAGAAACGGCAGCGCGGCGGCGCGGTTCTCCGAAACGAAAGCGCCGCGGTAGGTCTGAGCCGCCTTCGCCGCCAGCGCCCGATGCCGCCAGCCAGGGCGATCGACGATGGCGACCGGCATCAGCCGCATGATGTGCTGCCATTGCTGCCAGCGGTGGAAACCGGCGAGATTGTCCGCCCCCATCACCCAGACGAAGCGGATATCGGGGAAGCGCTTGGTCAGGAACCCGAGCGTCGCAGCCGTATAGGGCGTGCCGAGTTCTCGTTCGAAGCCCGCCACCTTGATGCGCGGGTCGGTGATCATGGCGCGGCAGGCGGCCATCCGGCTTTCCAGCGACGGCAGCCCGCCGTTCGCCTTCAGCGGATTCCCCGGCGTCACAAGCCACCAGAGCTGATCGAGTCGCAGCCGTTTCAGCGCCGTTTCGCTGATCAGCACATGCCCGTCGTGCGGCGGGTTGAAGGTGCCGCCCATGATGCCGATGCGCTGGCCCGGCGCCACGGCGGGTGTGCGCACCCTGACCGAGCCGAAGCGAGCCGCCGAGCTCCGCAGCATCCCTTACGACCTCGCGCGCGCAGCGATCATACCGGCCTCACCTGGCCGGAACCGCGCACGACATACTTGAAGCTGGTGAGCTGTTCGACGCCAACCGGCCCGCGGGCATGCATCTTCCCGGTGGCAATGCCAATCTCGGCGCCGAAACCAAACTCGCCACCATCGGCGAACTGCGTGGATGCATTGTGCAGCACGATCGCGGAATCGACGCGTTCAAGGAACCGCCGGGCCGTGGCGTCGGACGCCGTCACGATGGAGTCTGTATGCTGCGAACCATAGCGGGCGATATGCTCGATCGCGCCATCGACGCCATCCACGGTCTTCACCGAAATGATCGCGTCGAGATATTCGGTCGACCAGTCATCCTCGGCGGCGGCCGTAACGCGCGGGTCGGCTTCCTGTGCGACTTCGTCGCCACGCACGGCGCATCCGGCGTCGAGCAGCGCTTTCACGAGAGCCGGCAGGACACCGGCAGGCGCGGCGCGATCGACCAGCAGCGTCTCGGCCGCTCCGCACACACCTGTACGGCGCAGCTTGGCGTTGAGCACGATGTCCTTGGCCATGGTGAGATCAGCGTCGCGATCGACGTAGACATGGCAGATGCCTTCCAGGTGCGCGAACACCGGCACGCGCGCCTCATCCTGCACACGAGCGACGAGGCTCTTGCCGCCGCGCGGCACGATCACATCGACGGCGCCGTCCAGGCCCTTCAGCATCAGCCCCACCGCCGCGCGATCCGTGGTCGGCACGAGTTGAATGGCAGCTTCCGGCAGACCAGCCGCCCGCAGCCCTTCCACCAAACAGGCGTGAATGGCCCTGCTCGACTGGCGGCTTTCGGAACCGGCACGAAGAATGGCGGCGTTGCCGGCCTTCAGGCACAGCGCGCCCGCATCGGCGGTGACGTTCGGGCGGCTTTCGAAAATGATACCGATCACGCCCAGCGGCACGAGGATGCGCTCCATGACGAGACCGTTGGGACGTTGCCACGTCGCCAGCACTGTGCCGACCGGATCAGGCAGTGCCGCGATGTCATCCAAGCTCGCCGCGATGGCTTCGATACGCTTCGGATCGAGCAGCAGGCGATCCAGGAAAGCACCCGAGGTGCCGTTGGCTTTGGCGGTTTCGATGTCGCCCGCATTGGCATTCAGGATGGCATTGACGTTGGTGCGGATGGCCTGCGCCGCGGCTGTCAGGGCAGCGAATTTCGCTTCAGGCGATGCGATGGCCAGCACGCGTGCGGCGGCCCGTGCCGCCTTGCCGATCTCGCGCATGACCTCGGCCGTGCCGCTGTCGTCGAGATTTCGTTCCACCCTGTTCATGGCCTTACTTTCTATTGAGCGCCATATCATCGCGGTGGATCAGCTCGCTGCGGCCCTCATGCCCCAGGATCTGAGCGATCTCACCGCTCTTGCGGCCGATGATACGCTGCGCTTCGTCCAGCGCATAGGCGATCAGGCCGCGCCCGACCTCGCGGCCGCTGACGGTACGGATGATCACCACATCGCCGCGATCGAACTGGCCGGACACGCGTGTGACACCGGCCGGCAGCAGGCTCTTTCCGGCAGACAGCGCCTTCTCGGCGCCAGCATCGATCTCGATGCTGCCGCGCGGTTCGAGCTGGCCGGAAATCCAGCGCTTCTTGGCCGTCACCGGATCGGATGGCGCCAGGAACCACGTGCAGGAGCAGCCCTCGCGTAGCGCGCGCAGCGGATGCAGTACCTTGCCCGAGGCGATCACCATGTTGGTGCCCGCGCCCATGGCGATCCGCGCCGCTTCCACCTTGGTCTTCATGCCACCGCGCGACAGTTCGGTGCCGGCGTCGCCTGCCATCGCCTCGATTTCCGGCGTGATCTCGCGCACCACATCCAGGCGATGGGCCGTTGGATCCAGATGCGGCGGCGCGGTGTAAAGGCCGTCGATATCGGACAGCAGCACCAGGCAATCCGCACTGATCATGCTGGCAACGCGTGCCGACAAGCGGTCATTGTCGCCATAGCGGATCTCGCTGGTGGCCACCGTATCGTTCTCGTTGACCACCGGAATGGCATGATGCGCCAGCAGCGTGCTGATGGTCTGCCGCGCGTTGAGATAGCGGCGGCGCTCCTCGGTGTCGCCCAGCGTCAGCAGGACTTGCGCCGTGGTCAGCCCGCGCGAGCGAAACAGCTCCTGATAGGAATGCGCCAGCGTGATCTGGCCGACCGAGGCTGCCGCTTGCGATTGTTCGAGTTGCAGAGGTCCGCGCGGCAGCTTCATGATGTGACGGCCGAGCGCGATCGCACCCGACGAGACCAGCACGATCTGGCGCCCATCGCGGGCCAATTCGGCGACATCATCAGCCAGCGAATTCAGCCACGTCGAGCGGACGCTGCCGGTCGTGCTGTCGACCAGCAGCGCCGAGCCGATCTTGACAACGACGCGCCGGGCGTTGCGCCATGCCAGTGCGCCATCCGCCGTCGTGTCGGCTTCAGCCGCTTCGATGGTCGTCATGGCGTCCACCCTTGCGCATCCTTACCGGCTTCCGCCTCGTCCTCGCGCGAACCGGTGATCACGCGGGCCAGCGCGTACAGCGCGTCATCGACGCCCATATGCGCCACCGCCGACAGTATCAGCGGCTTCTTGCGCGCGGCCTTGCGCAGTTGCGCGGCGCGTTCCTCCAGCGTCTCGGGATCGAGTGCATCGCACTTGGTCAGCGCCACAATCTCGCGCTTGTCCACCAACTCCGCCGCATAGGCCTTCAGTTCACGTCGCACCGTGCGATATGCCTCACCGACGTCCTCCTGCGTGCCATCGACCAGATGCAGGAGCACGCGGCAGCGCTCGACATGGCCGAGAAACCGCGTGCCGAGCCCAGCGCCTTCGTGCGCGCCCTCGATCAGCCCTGGAATGTCGGCCAGAACGAAATCGACGTCGCCCGCCCGCACCACGCCGAGGTTGGGATGCAGCGTGGTGAACGGATAATCCGCAATCTTCGGTTTGGCCGCACTGACCGAAGCCAAGAACGTCGACTTGCCGGCATTGGGCAGCCCGACGATGCCTGCGTCTGCGATCAGCTTCAAACGCAGCCAGATGGTCAGTTCCTGCCCTGGCAAGCCCGGATTGGAGCGCCGTGGCGCCTGATTGGTCGGCGACTTGAAATGCGCGTTTCCGAAACCGCCATTGCCGCCGCGCGCAATGACCGTGCGCTGGCCCGGCTCGATCATGTCGGCGATCAGCGTCTCTTGATCTTCCGCGAAGATCTGCGTGCCGGGCGGCACCTTGATGATGCAGTCGTCGCCCTTGGCGCCCGAGCGGTTCTTACCCATGCCGCCCTGGCCATTCCTGGCCTTGAAATGCTGCTGGTAACGGTAGTCGATCAGCGTGTTGAGGTTGGCGACGCACTCCGCCCACACATCGCCGCCCTTGCCACCGTCGCCACCGTCCGGGCCGCCGAATTCGATGAACTTCTCACGCCGGAAGCTGAGCGACCCGGGGCCGCCGTCACCGGATTTCACATAGATCTTTGCCTGGTCCAGAAACTTCATGACGCTTTCGCCTCGGCCGCGTGGGGGCCGGATTTGGCGCTGCGCAGCAAATCATAGCGCAGCGTTTCCACGTTGGTCTGGCGCGCCTCGCACCAGACATGGTCGATGCCGATGTAGCGGAAGCCCAGCTTACCGATCACTTTGCCGGACGCAGGATTGTCACGAAAGTGGCCGCACGTCACCCGCTCGAACCCGGCTTCATTAAAGCAATAGTCTATCAGCGCCGCCGCCGCTTCGGTGGCAAAACCCTTGCCCCACCACGGCTTGCCGAGCCAGTAGCCGATTTCGGCCGAATTGCCGTCGGGCATGTATCCGCACACGCCGATCAGCGTCATGCGGTGGGTGATGCCGAACACCCGCTCCCCCTCGGCCAGATCGGTGATCCAGTCCTCGGCCCGTTCGATCGAGTAGGGATGCGGAATGCGCCCGGTCATGCGCGCAACGTCCCAATCACCGGCGAGCAGCGCGATCCGCCGCGCATCGCGGTGTGTCAGGGCGCGCAGGAACAGCCGTTGCGTTCTCATCTGGCGGCCGGTGGACGAGGTTTGCCGGAATCGTCCGGACAGAAAAATGGGGAGATGGCGTGCCATCCCCCCTGTCAATGCTTCGCGGATGGAGCGGGTCCATCCCCGCGGCTTATTCAGCAGCTTCGAGCTTGGACGGTCGTACGGACACATAGATGCGTCCCTTGGCCTTGGTCTTGAACTCGACATTGCCTTCAGCAACCGCGAACAGCGTGTGGTCGGTGCCCATGCCGACGTTGTCGCCGGGGTGCCACTGCGTTCCGCGCTGACGCACGATGATGTTGCCGGAAACGACCTTCTCGCCGCCGAACTTCTTCACGCCCAGACGCTGGGAGTGTGAGTCGCGGCCGTTGCGGGACGAGCCGCCTGCCTTTTTATGAGCCATTGTTCAATCCTCGTCGGTCGGGTCGGCTGCCGTCAGGCGCCGATGATGTTGGTGATGCGGATCTTGGTCAGATCCTGGCGATGGCCCTTCTTGCGGCGCGAGTTCTTGCGGCGACGCTTCTTGAAGGCGATCAGCTTCGGTCCGCGCGCCTGCTCAACGAGCTCAGCGACGACCTTAGCACCCGAAATCAGGGGCGCACCCACCTTGGTGCTGCCGTTTCCGCCGATAAGCAGAACCTCGGTGAACTCAATCGTCGAACCGTTATCACCGTCGAGCTTCTCGATGGTGATGACGTCGTCGGTGGCCACACGATACTGCTTGCCGCCGGTCTTTATGACTGCGTACATGACGTGTCCTTCGTTCTGTCCACGCCCTTCGGCGCCGCGAGCTTATTCTCGCGGACTTGAAAAAATCGGCTCACCAGCCCCTTGCATTCAAGGGGTGTGGGAACCGATCTACCGGCCTGAGCCGGCGATGAGCCTCGGGCAGCGCCTCTTGCGCGATGGCGTCGCCACCGCGTGCGGGCGCACTATCGTCGAGATGTGCTGGTAAGTCAATCGCAAGGCACGAATGGTTGTGCCGACAGTGATAGGGCTGGCCGCGGCCAGAGTTGCACAGATCATGCAGACCGAATCCCTCGAGATTTCTGCCGGTGTCCCCGCTCCGCTGAGCGCCATACCGGTTGTAGAGACCGGCCCGGACTTCCCGATGGCAACCTTGCTTGCTTTCGAAGACCTCGCGCACGCCCTGCTGGATCGCGCAACCCGTCACGTACCGAGGGCCGCGCTGCACGGCGCCGACCTGGTCTCCCGCCGCTGGCTAGAGAAGTCCGGCAGCGCGCATCTTGGCGAGATCGACGCCATAGCAGCCCGCTTGAAACGGCCAGGGGCCTACTTCCTGTCGGTCAACTACGAGTGGGGCTGCACGGTCGGCGTGAAGCCGGGCACCGAGGGCTCGTCCGCCCGCCTCGTCCGGGTTCTCGACTGGCGAACACCGGGATTGGGACGCTTCATTATAGCGGCTCGCGTCAACGGCGGCGCCGGGCCGTTCGTGTCCATGACCTGGCCCGGATACACCGGCGTGCTGCAGGCCATGGCGCCCGGACGCTTTGCCGCTTCTCTCAACCAAGCGCCCATGCGCGAATCCGGCGGCTGGTATCCGCTCGATTGGGCGGTCAACCGGCACCGGGTCTGGCGCATGCCGCATCCGACCCCGGCGCATCTGTTACGGCAGGCGTTTGAAACATGCGCGACCTTCGATGAGGCAAAGCGGCTACTCGCCAGCTCCGCGATCGCCAGCCCCGGCATCTTCAGCCTTGCCGGTCTTGCCCCTCACGAAACCTGTGTGATCGAACGCAGGGAAACCACCGCAAGCGTACACGATGGACCTTCTGTTGCGGCCAACCACTGGCAGGCGGCCGGTTGGCATGGCCGGCCTCGTGGCATCGATAGTGTCGGCCGCAGCCGCATGATGCACGGTGTCAGCAATGACTTCGACACATCTTTCTCCTGGTTCAAGCCGCCGATCCTCAACGACCGCACCCGCCTCGTCATGATCGCCGACGCCAGCCTCGGACGGCTGATCGCACAGGGCTACGAGGCCGACGGTCAGGCCACGCTGCCGCTGGATCTGTGCGTTGAACCCGCAGCCCCGGCGACAACCATGCCGATCGCGAGTTAGGGTGGCACAACGATAAGCGGGGCGAGGACCAGCACCGGATGGCGAGGAAAACCGCCGCATCACAGACTTTGACAGCCGAAGCCGCCGTCGACCGGCTGGAACAACTGTATGGGCAGGCCAGCACCGCCCTGACTCAAGCGCTCGATCGCTTTCTTATCTCCCGCGAACCGCCGTCACCGGCCGAGCGTGCCGCGTTCCGCTACCCGCTGCTACGTGTCACGCATCGTGAGGAAGGCGACGCTCCGCGCACGCGCCGGGCCTTCGCCAAGTTTCAGCGGCCAGGAACCTACGCCACGACGGTGACGCATCCGGCCCATTTCCGCGATTATCTGCTGGAACAGCTCGCACCGTTGGTGGCCGAATACGGCGCCGAGATCGAAGTGGTGCCCAGCGATCAGGAAATCCCGTACCCCTATGTGCTGGAGCGCACGGACGAGATCGCCAGCAGCGGCGTGACGGCGATCGAGCTTGCCCGCCATTTTCCCACGCCCCGCCTATCGCTCGTCGGCGACGAAGTCGCGGACGGTCAGTGGGACACACCCAAGGGCGAGCCCCGGCCGCTGTCATTGTTCGATGCCGTGCGGGTGGACTATTCCCTGCGCCGCCTCGTCCACTATACCGGCAGCGACTGGCGCAACACCCAGCACTGGATCCTGCTGACCAACTATCATCGCTACGTTGATCAGTTTGTTCAGTGGGCACTGAAGCAGCTTCCCGACGGCCCGTTCGAGAAGCTGGTGCTGCCGGGCGGCGCGGAAATCGGACGTGACGACGTCAAGGCGGCCGAAAGCACCGTCGCGGCGAGTCCGTGGCACCGCTTCCAGATGCCGGCCTATCATTTGAAAGCGCCCGGCGGCGAAGGCGTGACGCTGGTCAACATCGGCGTCGGCCCGTCGAATGCCAAGAACATCACGGACCATCTGGCCGTGCTGCGCCCGAACTGCTGGCTGATGGTTGGCCATTGCGGTGGACTCCGACAATCGCAGCACATCGGCGACTATGTGCTGGCCCACGCCTATCTGCGCCAGGACCACATTCTCGACGCGCTGGTGCCGCCCGACATTCCGATACCGGCGCTGGCCGAGGTGCAGGTCGCATTGCAGGACGCGGCCGCCATCGTCACCGGCGAGACCGGCGATGCGCTCAAGGAGCGGCTGCGCACCGGCACCGTGCTGACCAACGACGACCGCAACTGGGAGCTGCGTTACACACTGGAACGCCGCCGGATCAACCTGTCGCGCGCCATTGCCGTCGATATGGAAAGCGGCACCATCGCGGCCAATGGTTACCGGCTGCGCGTCCCGTACGGCACGCTGCTGTGCGTTTCCGACAAGCCGCTGCACGGCGAGATCAAGCTGCCGGGTGCTGCCAGCGCCTTCTACGAGCGCGCCGTCGCTCAGCACCTGGAAATCGGACTGACTGCCCTCGACCTGTTGCGCAAGCGCCGCGATACGCTGCATTCGCGCAAACTTCGCTCATTTGACGAGCCGCCGTTCAGATAGTCGTCAGATCTGGACGTTTAAGGTTCGCAGTATCGACTGTGCCCGGCGGAACAGCGCGGATCGGCGCTATCGGTTACGCAGTGGTCAGATGCACAGTGGATCAGCAGTTCCGCTGTCGGATGGCTTCGATCAACTCGCGAGTGTCCCCATGCGCAACGCCCTGGCTCTTTGCCTCGCTGCTCCGCTTTTGGTCGCCTCACCCGCTTTTGCCCAGAAACCGCAAATCGGCTCCGCCGTCGAGATCGTCAATCAGGTCCGTGCGGAATACGAACGCGACTTCCGTGAACTGCGAACCGGCGATCGCCTGCACGAGGACGAACTGGTCGCCGTCGGCGCGGAGTCGCGTGGCGAGATCACCCTCGATGACGACACCAAGCTGGCTCTCGGACCCGGATCGCGCCTGCTGCTCGACCGCTTCGTCTATAATGGCGCGCGCAGCAAGGGCGACGTCGTCCTCAACCTCACCAAAGGCACATTCCGGTTCGTGACCGGCGCAGCCACCAAGCCGTCATACCGCATCCGCACGCCCGTCGCGTCAATCGCGGTACGCGGCACCATTTTCGATGCCTACGTCGAGGACAACGGATGGCTGTGGCTGCTGCTGGTCGAAGGCGCGATCCGCGCCTGCAACGAACAGGGCGACTGCCGCGTGCTCAACCGCCCCGGCCAACTTCTCCAGATTACAGATCAGGGACGCATCAGCCAGCCGAGCCGGTGGACCTCACTGCAGCGACGCGATGCCGTGCCCTTTGAGCAGGCCTTTCCGTTCATCGTCGACAAGCCCGTCATCGATCAGGATCAGACACTGACGCGCG